>CAVBWE010000001.1:0-3953 GCA_963598715.1 Sphaerochaetaceae bacterium
ACTCACCCGCACTATAAATGAGGAAACAAGACAGAAGGGAATGACTGTTGTACAGCTTGAAATAAGCCGCATCAGGCCGAATCCCAGTCAGCCCAGAAAATTCTTTGACGAGGATTCCCTGAAGGAACTTGCAGAATCAATTAAATCGGAGGGAATTATACAGCCTCTGACTGTCGAGGAGATAGCTCCGGGAGAGTTTTCAATAGTAGCCGGAGAGAGGCGTTACAGGGCTGCAAAGATTGCCGGGCTTACGAAGGTTCCTGCAATAGTGATGAGTTTCACGGATGTTCAGAGAATTCAGGTTTCACTGATAGAGAATATCCAGAGGGAGAATCTCAATGCAATCGAGGAGGCTCAGGCTTATCAGTATCTGATTGACAGGACGGGTTATACACAGGAGACTGTTGCAGAGAAGGTCGGGAAAAGCAGGACAAGCATCACCAATTCCCTTCGTCTTCTTTCTCTCTCCGATCAGGAAAAGGACGACATAGTATCCGGCGCAATGACTGCCGGTCATGCGAGGGCTATACTTTCTCTTGTGAATCCTGCAGACAGACAGCTTCTCCGAAACAGAATCGTCCATGATAATCTTTCCGTCAGGGATGCCGAGGCTCTTGCAGCCGCATACAACAAGGGACATAAGCTGATAAAAAAGAAAAACAGCGGAAAGAAGGAAGAGGAAATTGTGAAGGCAGAAGAGAAGTTCACCTCGGCTGTCGGTGCAAGATGCGAAATCAAGGGAAATCTGAACAGGGGAAAGCTTGTAGTCAGATTCCGGAGTACGGCAGACCTTGAGAAGATTTATTCGCTTCTCAGCTCCGGTGAGATTTTATTTGATAACTAATTTATTATATATAAAGGAAATAAACATGAAAGACGGATTATATGCAATAATCAGGACAAAGCGTGGGGAGATTGTACTTGAGCTTGAATACAGTAAAACACCGATGACGGTATGCAACTTCGTCGGGCTTGCCACAGGTGTTCTCAATCTGAAGAACCCCGGTAAACCGTTCTATGACGGCCTTACTTTCCACAGGGTAATTGATAACTTCATGATTCAGGGAGGATGCCCTGCAGGAAACGGTACGGGAGGTCCCGGATACAGATTCCCTGATGAATTTGAACCTACTCTGAAGCATACCGGTGCGGGAATTCTTTCCATGGCGAATGCCGGTCCCGGAACAAACGGAAGTCAGTTCTTCATTACACATGTCGAGACGCCGTGGCTTGACGGAAAGCATACTGTTTTCGGTCATGTTGTCGAAGGTCAGAACATCGTCAATAAGATAAAGCAGGGAGACAGAATAGAAACTGTCGAGATAAAGGCCGTCGGAAGCGAGGCGGAGAAGTTCCTTTCTGAAGTGTCAGAGGAGAAGTTTTCTTCTCTTGTCACACTGGCTGAAGAAAAGGTTCAGAAAGCAAAGAAGGAGAAGGAGAAGGAAATTCTTGAGGAAATACAGAGACGCTATCCTGAGGCTGTCAGAACAGAATCCGGTCTGATGTATGTTGTTGACAGAAAGGGTGAGGGAGGAAAGACTCCTTCGTTCGGTGACAGGGTTACCGTCCACTATGAAGGTAAGCTTCTCAGCGGAAAGATATTCGATTCATCTTACCTCAGAAAGGAGCCTGCTTCATTTAAGATCGGAGAGGTCATAGAAGGCTGGAATGAAGCTTTGGTCACAATGACCCGGAATGAAAAGAGAACACTGATAATTCCACCTGAGCTCGGCTATGGTGAGTACGGATACCCGGGGGTAATTCCTCCTTCTTCATATCTGATTTTCGAGGTTGAACTGCTGTCTTTCTAAAAGGAGATGCACGGTGAAGAGTACCACTGTTTATGTCTGCCGTGAATGCGGAAGGGAAGAGTCGAAATGGACGGGCAGGTGTCCTGACTGCGGGAGCTGGAACAGCTTTGATGAGAAGAAAGTCGCGGCCACCGCTGAACCGGACAGGACAAAGACCGTGATAGACGACGGCGTAAGGACACTCAGTGAAGTTCCATACGAAAAGACCATGCGTGTTTCGTCCCGGATGGAGGAGCTTGACAGGGTGCTCGGCGGCGGTGTCATGAGACCCTCTTCCGTGCTTGTCGGAGGAGAACCCGGTATCGGGAAGTCGACCCTCATGCTTCAGCTGGCTGCGAATCTCAGTGAGTATGCTCCTGTCCTTTACATATCCGGAGAGGAGTCTCCTTCACAGGTAAGGCTTCGTGCGGAGAGACTCAATCTTCCGACCGGGAGGATTCAGATTTTCTGCGATACACGGCTTGAAGCCGTTTCGGCCGTCATTGACCGCATAAGACCCGGTTATATCATAGTCGATTCGATTCAGACGCTCTCTTCTTCCCTCTCGCCTTCTGCAGCCGGGTCTCCGGTTCAGATAAGGACATGCTCAATGGAACTGGCCCTGAAGGCGAAGAATACCGGTGCTGCAATCTTCTTCATCGGGCATGTCACCAAGGACGGACTCATAGCAGGCCCGAAGATTGTCGAGCATATGGTTGATACCGTGCTGTACTTCGACAATGCGGAAAACGGAATAAGGCTGCTCAGGGCATCAAAGAGCAGGTTCGGCAGCGTTGATGAGATAGGGCTCTTCGAAATGAGCAGCACGGGGCTCAGGGGTGTGAAGGATCCGACCCAGATATTTCTTTCCTCGAGAGACGGGGAATCTGTGCCGGCAGGAATAGTGTTCACTCCGATAACGGAAGGCAGCCGTACATTCCTTGTTGAAATCCAGGCTCTTGTCATTGCTGCAAGAAACGGCTCCAGACGCATTTATTCTGACAGGGTGGACTCCAACAGGGTCAACAGGGTTGAAGCGATTCTGGCGCGTCATGCCGCTCTTGATCTTTCATCCGATGATATCTATGTGAATGTCGCAGGTGGTGTAAAGCTTGGAGAAGCAAGCATAGACCTTCCCCTGGCACTGGCCCTCTATTCCTCCAAAACGGGCACTCCTCTTCCCCCTTTCACCTCTTCCTTCGGAGAGCTGTCACTGGCAGGAGAAGTCCGGCCGGTGACATTCCAGGAGAGACGCATCAAGACACTGTCCGACATGTCTTTTACCCGTGTTGTAACATCATCGTATTCAGGCGCAAAGCCGGATATTGAGATAATAGGAGTAAGGGACATAAGAAGTGCTGTCCTTGCGGCATTCAGAAAAAGTCAGCAATCCTGACTAAGTTGATAATATCATATAAGGTAAGAAATTCACTTCAAAAGAGGTTTGAGATATTTCATATTTGCCGCTTGGATAACTGAAAAATATCCCTGCTTTATCAGGAGACCTTACTAATATGATGTTCTTTTTCCTGAGATTGAAAAAGGCCACCGTAGAGTGGCCTTTTCCATTGTGCCTAAAGCCTGGCAAGAATGAACGGAAATCCTACAAGGGACCCGAAAATTGAGCCGAGGCTGCTCATCACGAACGCAACAAGACATTTGAGAATTCTGTTTTTGTACCATCCCCTGAGAGTGAGTGCGTCATTGCTCATATTCTCGAAATCCCTCACTTTGGGCGGCTTGAATGTGGCCTGCCATATTCCTGCAAAGAGTCCCACTCCGAGTACCGGGTTGAGAACGAAGAAGGGAGCTGTAATTCCGCTGAGAAGACAGGTCAGTAATGATGCGCCTCCGATAAGCGTGAAAAGGAACGTACATGATGCGTTGGCGGCAACCCAGTAGAGGAAGGCCCTGAGCCCCTGGTCCCATCCTGAGGAGAGGATTCCGACTGCAACGAGAATCACTATGAGTGCAGGGACAATCCATTGTGCAATCTTCGAGAATTTTCCGGGCTTGGGAATTTCAGTTAACGAAGATGTATCCGTTGAAAGAGCCCCTGATTCGAGCATTTCGAAATTCCTGATGATTCCCTGTGTATGACCGGCTCCTATTACTGCAACTTTCGTCCTGCCTTCTGCCTTGAAGATGGATGAGGCAAGGTAG
>CAVBWE010000002.1:0-19513 GCA_963598715.1 Sphaerochaetaceae bacterium
CTGATCGGCTATGAAAGATACAAGAACGGCTATTCAAGATATGACTATACTCCGTATTTTGAATTCCGGACTTTCCGTTTTTTCGAGTCGGCACCGGCACCGGAAAAGGATTATGAGAGGCCTGTGGCACTGTTGATAAACGGTTTTTCAGTCTCAGCCCCGGAAATTGCCGCTATTGCACTGAAGAATCTTCCTTCCTGCCGCATCTTCGGAACCAGCACGTTCGGAGCAACGTGCGGTATCAACGACAGAGAGATTTTTCATTCCGGCTGCTATTCTTCGCCGAAACTATACATATATACGGCTACCGCACAGTTTGTTGACAGGAATTATAAAAGCTATGAAAGCATCGGGGTTGCTCCGGATACTGTCGTAAAGCCGAATAAAGACAATGATGACTGCTTCGAAAAGGCTGTAGAGTGGGTACTCGGCAAATGATAACATATGGGGAAATCCTGATATGCCCTATGCTGAAAAACGGTTATCCGCTTTCTTTAGAAGGCGGCTATATTGCCTGATTTTGACAAACGGAAACTCCCGTACAGGATGAGAGCATATTCCTGAGTTCTCGGCCTTCCGGCCTGATCAGGTTTATCCTGGAACTGAAGCCCTCCCGTATTGCGCCGGACCTCCCGGGATGAAGATGTCCAGAATTCCGGATGCATTCCTCATAATCTGAACTTTGCATCCCGGTTCAGTACACAGCATTTCTTCTTCACTGGGGGCTTCTTTGTAATGATTTTTATACAGTTGGGCGGCATTGCGCACCACCTGTTATGTGCGCCATATATTCTGTCATGTGTGTCCCGGCTCAGACCTGCTCTTTACTTAAGAGTCACTTCAGCCTGTTACGGCTTCCGGATACGCCACTTTGAAAGCTGACAGTCATCAGTTTCAGAGGAACGCTCTGACGGGGCGTACATAATTCGGTATGGCACGGCTGTAGTTATCGATCTCCTTGTCGATGTTGAATTCATAATGCCATGCACTTTCGCTTGTGGCTTCTGAGCTTGACCAGTACGATCCTTCCTTCAGATTGAGATTCCTGCTGATCAGCTTCAGTTCCCCGATGCTTGGCAGGAACCAGTCATCATAGACTGTTCCGTCTTCTCCCGTGGACCGGAACTGAGCACATTTTTCAGCAGCGGTGAATTCAAGTTCACTGTTTCCGGCCTTGGCAGCCATAAGCTTTGCCGTATTGTTCCTTCCTTCTCCGATGCCCGTTTCCGTTCCATATTCACCCTCTGAGCCCCACACGGTCCTTTCCTCATAATCCCGGGATGCTGCTTCAAGATAGCGCCAGGTATAGCTTATTTGCTTGCCGTCATTGTCCGTATATGAAGAAGTCTGTGTGCTTCCGGCATCATAGAATATCAGTCCTCCGGCAGGACCTCTGCCGCCGACCCTGTATCCTCCGCTTTCATTTGAACTGTTGCATGATACGAAAAGTATTGCTTCTGCAAGTATCATCAAAAGCACTCTAAGGTTTTTCTTCATGGTTCAGGCCCTTTTCTCTTCAGATATGAAAGAGTATAAACCGTAAATGTTTTTTTTACAGCACATCCTGTCCGGCCAGCCTGAATATGACTGATCCGTTTTACCCATATATTCGGCAGACAGACAGGAGCACAAGAGAAAAGGGGACCATGGCTTTTTCACCCGGTCCCCTGCGATATGACAAACTGTCAGATCAGATGATTTTCTTCCGTATTTCCAGTGCCGGAAGCGGAAGTGACAGTGACCGGACCTTTTTCGTCGAACTCCCTGAGCTGATTTGTCAGAGTGTCGGGATTGTCGTACTTCTTCTCCCTTCTTCTGTTGAATATGAAGTAAAGCACCGGAGAGAGGAAGAGGGTCAGGAATGCACCCGTTATGATACCGCCGAAGAACGTCACGGCAATCGGCTGCAGCATTTCGGCACCTTCTCCCGGGAAGAACGCCATCGGAACAAGACCGAGTATCGTTGTGAGCGTCGTCATCAGAATAGGTCTGAGTCTGTTTCCTGCCGCAATGAGGCAGGCGTCCCTTACCTTGAGCTGCTTTCTGACGAGCTGGTTTATGGCGTCTACAAGGACAATACCGTTGTTGACGACAACGCCCAGCAGTGCAATGATTCCGACAAGCGAGAAGAGCGAGAAGTCAAGTCCGATTGCAAGATGGATCAGGATGACTCCAATCATGAGAAGAGGAATCGTTGCAAAGATGATGAGAGGGTCAATCAGGGATTCAAACTGTGCCGCCATGACCATGTAGACCAGTGCAAGCGCAAGAAGAATGACGTAGACCATCGTATCCATATATTCATTGAACGAAGCCATCTCGCCGCTGTAGGAGATCGTCACTCCGTCAGGAACTATGAGGTTCTCGCTGATTATCCTCTGTGCAATCTCGTTTGCCTCCGAAGCCGAAACTCCGTCTGCTGCAGATGCGGTAACATGGTTGATTGTCTCCCTGTTTTCCCTTGTTATGGCCTTCGGAGATGTTCCGTAGGTGAACGAGGCTATCTGGTCAAGTCTGACGGGACCGGTCTTGCCGCTGACAGTAAGACTCTGCAGATCACTGATTTTCCCGATTGAGTCGGAGAGTGACACTTTCAGTGAATAGGTCTTTGACGTGTCGAATGTCGAAACCGTCGTTGCTGTTGAGCCGTTGATTGCCGTATAGAGGGTAGTCTGGAGAGCTGATATCGAGACACCGAGTTCCTTTGCCTTTTCATAATCGATGTCTATTTCAATACGCGGAGAACCGTCGGCAATGTCGGAGTCTATGTCGATGAGCTTGTCCGTATTATTCTTCAGGAGCTCCATGATGCGGTTGGCTGTGACTTCGATGAGATCCTCGTCCTCACTCTTGATTTCGATATCTACCTCGTCAGAGCTCATTGAAGGACCTCTGCCGCCGCCGAATGACCATTTTGATGCAGGGTCAAGCGAGAAGAAAGGCCTTATCATCTTCTGCAGCTCCGATGCAGTGTATTCCTGCTGCGTAATGTCGGGAAGGTTGATTGTGATTGAACCGGAATTGGAGGACTGGTTGAGCCTTACGGATATCGATGTGTAGCTTTCTTGCGGAAGAGTCTCCATGATTCTGTCCTGCATCTCGAAGAGCTTCTGTGTCGTCAGTTCGGATACCGTTCCCTCCGCAAGCTCCAGCGACAGGCTTATGCTGTCATTTGTCTGCATGTTGGGCATCAGGGCAAGGTTCATATCCCCCATGAGGGAAAATGAGAAGACAAGAAGAAGCACAAGCAGCATTATGGTTATGGCTTTATGGTCAAGAACATAGTCAAGAGCCTTCACATATGCCCTGTTAAGTCCTTCCTCGGCTTTTCTGAACCCGTTGTCGATACCTCTCATGACTGCATTCTTCAGCGGTTTCTGGGTCCTTGTATTAAGACGCAGAATCGAACCTGAAAGGGCAGGAACAAGGGTGACGGCTACAAACAGCGAGCAAGCCATGGAAATACACACTGTTATGATGAGATCCTGGAACATTATGCCGATCATGCCGAGCTGGTATTTGTAGAGGAGAAGGGGAAGGAATACACAAAGTGTCGTCAGCGTTGAAGCGACGATTGCGTTGAGCATGTTCCTGGACCCCAGTATTGCAGCAACTGCCGACCTGTAACCCTTCTCCCTGTAGGAGAATGTATTTTCAAGAATGATGATCGAGGCATCGACTATCATTCCTATTGCAAGAATGAGGCCTGCCATGCTGAGGCTGTTGACGGAGATTCCGAATGCACTCATGAGCATGAGCGTGATGACGATACATACCGGCATCGAAAGCGATATGATCAGTGTGGCCTTGATGTTTCTCAGGAAGAGGAAAATGATGAGTGCGGCAAGGAGTACGCCCTGATAGGCCGAGTTATATACTTCTGCCATTGTCGACGAAATCATCTGCGTCGAGTCTCTGCCGATTACGAGTTCATAGCCTGCGGGAAGACCCTTCCTGATGTTTTCAAGTTCAGCCTTCACGTTTTTTGCAACTGATGTGGCATTGGAGTCCGATGTGTTTGAAACAGAGAGGGTAACGACTTCCTTTCCGTTATACCAGCTTCTTGAAGTCTGCTCTTCGGAAAGTTTTACTTCTGCCACATCTGACAGCTTTACCGTCCTGTCTCCGCTTCCGGAGATTACCGTTTCTCCGATTTCATCGGCCGATAGGAAACGGCTGTCCGTCTCTATCTCGTACTCTATGTAGTTCTGCTCCACGTTCCCCAGCATCTGCTGCCTGTTTCTCTCGCTGAGGGCAGACGTTATTTCAGAGAGCGTCAGGCCGTAGGCATAGAGCCTCTCGGGGTTCACCTGGATTTCGTAGACCGATTCATATCCTCCGCGGATTGATACTTCAGAAACACCCTTGATTCTTTCGATAAGCGGGCTGATGGTATCATCGGCATATGTTCTCAGCTCTTCCAGTGTTGCGTCACCTGAGAGTGTGAGGGAGAGTATTTCGCTGTTTGAAGAGGACATGGAGTCCATCCTGATGATGCTTGTTGACTCAACCCAGTCAGGAAGGGATCTGTTGACGAATGTCAGAGATGCGTTTATGTCCTCCTCGGCATCATCAAGGTTTGTTCCGTAGTCGAATTCGAGCATCACCATGAGGCGGCCCGACTGAGCGTATGTTGTCATATCCGAGAGGTTCTCAAGCGAGTAGAGGGCATTCTCTATGCTTTTCCCGACCTGGTTCATTATGACATCCGGTCCGTTGTCTCCGCAGTCGACCATTATCGAGATGACCGGCATGTCGACCGACGGATATAGTGCTATGTCAAGATTCGGTATGAAGACGAAGCATACAAGAACGATTGCCAGGTATACCATCGTCATCAGTACCGGCCGCCTGACCGATAATTCAGAAATACTCATATGGGTTACTTCTCCACGATATTGACATCTGCTCCGTCGGAAACGGTGCCTTCCGTAATGACGACGTCACCTTTTCCGAGACCTTCAGTAATGACTGTCACACTGTCGTTGTCAGCGCCTCTTGTGACATATCTCATTACGGCTTTGCCTTCCTCCACGACGAATACATAGTCCTTTCCGTTAAGCGTATGGAGTGCACCGGAGGGAACTGTGATGACAGAGCTGAGCTCGTCGACGACCAGTCTTACCGTCAGGGCAAGACCGTCAAGGAAAAGCGAGTTGTCATCCGCCTTCATCTCAACTTCCACTGTCCTCGACTGGGAATCTATTTTTGACGAGATGGATGTCACATAGGCAACTGTATCTATGGCGCTTCTCACCGTCGATGAGATGAATGCCTTCGATCCGATATGGATGGAGTCGATGTAGCGCTCCGGAATATTCACCTTTATCACATATTCGGGATCTTCCTTCACTTCTGCAAATACACTTCCTGTATTGATGTATGCGCCTTCCTTTGCGCTTACGCTCTCGATTCTTCCTCCGACTTTTGCGCTTACTGCGTATTTTCTGTAGCTTGCACCGGGGGATGAGGGGTCAATGTAACCGATTGTCTGTCCTTCCTGTACAATATCGTCCTCCCTGACGAGCACTTCCGATACGTATCCGCTTGTACGTGAGATTATCCCGACGCTGTCGCTCTCGTCACTTACCGTGGCATAGAATTTCAATGCACGCACGAATTCGCCTTCGCTTATCTCGTCAGCATAGACATTGCTTTCCGCTGCACTTTGAGTTGGACGGCCGAATCCGGTTTTTTCTTCCTTCTGTGAGAATTTCACGACGATTGCACCCGTAAGTGCAATGCAGATAGCCAGCAGTATGATTGTGGTTATTCCGTTTCCGATTTTTCTGTTGCTCATTTTTCTGTCACCGTTATTTTAAATCCGTATATGAAACTCCCAGCGTCTGTGAGAGTGTGTAAAGAGACTGTATGTATGTGTATTTAAGACTCAGAAGGCTGTAGGAGGCACTGAGGACGCTCTTTTCTGCCGCCTGCAGTGTCGTGAGCGTCGCCTCTCCTGCATAATAAGCTTCCTGTGTCAGGCTGTACTCCTTTTCGAGGGCAGCAATTGTCTTCTCCTGGTTACTTATCTGAAGCGAGAGCATCTTTATCTTTTCCGTGGAACTTTCAATCGTCTCTCTGAGTTCTGAAAGGGAGTTCCTGAGTTTTGCTGCAGCATCCGAAGAAGCGTTCTCCGCTGTCTTGAGATTTGCCTTCTGGGATGAGGAAGGTATATATGACGAGAGTGGAAGCGATACCCCTGCAGTGACGGAGAGAGTGTCGGAAGCACTGTTCGTGCGCCCTGATGCTGACCTGGACTGCACTCCGGCGTTGACAGTATAGGATGCCGAAACATTCACTGACGGAAGAGCGGAAGATTTTTTAAGGGAGTCATAGCTGAGCTCTGCAGTTCTTGCCGCAAGATCGAGGGCCCTGATCCGGGGCGCCGATCCGGCGTAGCGCTCAAAGAGTTCGTCTGCGGAGAGAATGTCCTCAATCATGTATTCTCCAGCATCGGAGAGCTCGACATCCGTGACATCAAGCCCCGTAAGATTTTCGAAACTCTTCAAGAGAAGGGAATATGAGCTTTTACAGTTATCCAGGGTGTATGCTGCAGCGTTGACACTGTTTTCAGCCTGTACAAGCTCAAGTTCCGACGCAAGTCCCGCTTCGTAGCGCTCGCTGACCGCTTGCTTCTGTCTTTCCGAGTCAAGCCTGTTTCTTTCTTCAAGGGCAATCGAGTCCCTTGCCTGTGCTATGGAGAAATAAATGCTTATGACAGAACTTTCGAGTGTGTTCTCCGCTGTTTTCAGCGTCAGGTATGCACTCTCGTTTTCCAGTTCCTTCGTTTTCCTTTCGTTGAGCGAGGACGGAGAGAGGGAAAACGATGCCGCTATCCCCACGCTTGCCGTGATGCCGCTCCACGACGGATCCCAGCCTGACTGTGTCGACCAGAGTGATTCCCCGCTGCCGAGATTTCCGCTCACCGACAGGTTAGGCGTGAGCGAGTTTTCTCCGTTCGTGATTGAAACGGCATTTCTGTATTGTCTCAGGGCCAGGGCATAGTCTCCGTCCCAGCTCTTTGCCGCCTCAACTGCCTCTTCCACGCTCAGTGCAGAGGCGAAACAGAGGCCTGAAACCAGTAGCATGCCCAGAAGTAATAATATTTTCCTCATGTTTTTTCCTTCATCAATGATTCTGTATTCTTTTCACTCAGGGAAACAACCGAGGAACGGTAAATATTTTCTAAAGAAATGTGAAGATATCATGTTGAAGGCACCCCTGAGGGAGTGCCTGTCACTACACGGAGGCGAACTGGCTGCTGTAGAGGGTGTAATAGAATCCCTTTTTCTCCATAAGGGAATCATGTGTTCCCGTTTCCACGATTTTTCCGCTTTTCATCACGAGTATGAGAGAAGCATTCTTTATGGTGGAGAGACGGTGCGCAACGACAAAGCTTGTTCTGTTCTCCATAAGGGTGTCGAATGCACTCTGGACAAGGATTTCAGTGCGCGTGTCGATTGATGAGGTTGCTTCATCAAGTATTAGCATGTCCGGTCTTGTCAGCATGACACGTGCTATCGAGAGAAGCTGCTTCTGTCCCTCGGAAAGGCTGTGTTCATTGATTACCGTTTCCAGCCCTTCGGGGAGCGTTCTTATGAAGTCCTCGCAGTGAGCATCCACGGCAGCCTGCCATATTTCCTCATCCTCTGCATCCGGCCTGCCGAATGTTATGTTTTCCCTTACCGTTGCATTCTTTATCCATGTCTCCTGAAGTACCATGCCGTAAGAGGACCTGAGGGAATGTCTTGTGACGCTGAGAGTGTCGGTCCCGTCAATCCTGATTGAACCTTCATCGGGGTCATAGAAGCGCATGAGAAGGTTTATTATCGTTGTCTTTCCGCATCCGGTAGGGCCGACAATGGCGATCCTCATACCTTTCTTCACACTGAGCGAGAGGTGCTCGATGAGAGGTTTTGACCTGTCATAGGAGAATGAGACATCGTCTATATCCACATTTCCCTCTACATTTTCCAGGATGCCATTTTCCTCCTTCTTCTCTTCCTTTTCTTCCATGAGGTCGAATACTCTCGATGCACATGCGAATGAATTCTGCAGTTCGGTGACGACAGAACTTATGTCATTGAACGGCTTCATGTACTGATTGGCATAGCTGAGCATGACGGAGAGCCCTCCGACAGTCAGTGCACCTGACGGAATGAGCAATATGCCCAGAAGGGCGACAAAGGCATATATGATATTGTTGACGAATCTTGTCGAGGGATTTGCAAGGGAAGAGTAGAAGACTGCGTCTTCGCTTGCCGCCCTCAGCTTTTCCTCAAGTTCTTCAAAGCGTTCTTCCGCCCTTTTTTCATAGCCATAGCCCTTTACGATCTTTACTGAACCCACGATTTCATCGACGAGTGCCGTTTCTTCTCCGCGCCGGGAGCTCTGAAGGCGGAAGAGGCTGAATGAACGTGAGGATATGAAACGGCTTACGAGAAAGCTCAGCGGAGTGAGCACTATGACTATCAGGCTTATTGCGATGTTCTTCCTCAGCATCAGATAAATCGTGGCCGCTATCGTGATTACCCCGCTGAAAAGCTGCGTGAAGCCGAGAAGAAGACCGTCGGAGAGGACATCCGTATCGGTGATTATGCGGCTTACGGTGTCACCCGAGGAGTGGCTGTCGAGGTAGGAGAGGGGAAGCTTCTGAATATGACGGAAGAGGTCATTGCGTATATCGCGTACGACAGAGTAGGAGACGAAGCTGTTTATGAGGTTCATCAGATATACAAGAATGGCACTTGAAGATACGCATGCTATGGTCTTCAGAAGTATGGATGCAAGTGATGTGTAGCTGACGTTTCCCTTTCCTGCTATCTGATCTATGGCATCACCGAAGAGGAGGGGAACACAGAGCTGCATTATGACGCTTAAGGACGCAAGAATGAGACTCAGGAGAAGGAGAAGGGAGTGACTTCCAAGATACTTTATGAGTTTTTTCAGCGTTTTCGAATATCCCTTTTTCATTTTCATGCCTTCACCTCCTTTCCTGCTTCGGGAAACTGCGAGTAATAGATGTCCCTGTATACTTCGTTATCTCTGAGAAGTTCCTCGTGCGTTCCCTTTCCTGCGAGCCTTCCCCTGTCCAGAACGAGTATCATACCGGCATTCTTTACGGATGAAATCCGCTGTGACACAATGAATACCGTCATGTTGTCAAGACGGCTTATCTCCCGTCTGAGATCGGCATCGGTCTTGTAGTCCAGGGCAGAAGAAGAGTCGTCGAGGATGAGTATTTCCCCGCCTTTCACAAGAGCCCGTGCTATTGCAAGCCTCTGCTTCTGGCCCCCGCTGAGATTGCGTCCGTTCTGTTCGATGACGGCATCAAGTCCGCCCTTGTTCTTCACTATTTCTGCAGCCTGTGCCTTTTCCAGTGCCAGCCATATCTCTTCGTCCGTTGCCCCCTCGTTTCCCAGGAGCATGTTCATTCTGACACTTCCCCTGAAGAGTGATGATTTCTGGAAGACGACGGTGACAAGGGATGTGATTGATTCTTTTGTATAGTCCTCGACTTTCCGTCCGTTGATGAGGAGGGACCCTTCAGTTCTGTCATAGAAGCGTGCAATGAGGTTTACAAGTGTAGTCTTTCCGCTTCCGGTTCCTCCGATTATACCGACTGTCTGCCCCCTTTTCACGCTGAATGAAATGTCCTCGAGTGTCTTCTTTCCGGCACCGGGGTAGGCAAACGAGACGGAATCGAATACTACCGCCTCGTCCGTCGCTGTTTCTGCCTTGTCTTTTTCCGGGTATGTCATTCCCTCTTCAGTGTTCATTACCGTGCTTACCCTTCTGCAGCAGGCAAGGGCTCTGTTGATTGTGATTATAAGGGATGCAAGCTTTATCAGTTCGACTATGATCTGAAGCATGTAGTTATAGAGGGCAACCACATCTCCCTGTCCCAGTTCTCCAAGGTCTACTGAAACGGCGGATCTTTTTATGAGAATCACGGTAGCCAGGTTTATCAGCACATATGTGACGGGATTGAGAAGTGAGGATATCTTCGAGACGAGAATGTTGAGAGAGGTAAGTTCCCTGTTCTTTTCCCTGAATTCCTCCGTGCTTCTTTCTTCACGCCTGAAGGCTCTCACGACCCTTACTCCCGTAAGGTTCTCCCTTGTAAGCTCGGTTACCCTGTCCAGGGCACCCTGACTCTTCGTGTAGAGAGGAATCGAGAGCTTCATTATGAAAAAGGTCACGAAAAGGAGGACGGGTATTGCCATAAGGAAGATGAGCGACAGCTTCCGGCTGATTGTGAAAGCCATGACTGCAGCACCGAAAACGATGAAGGGACTTCTCAGAAGCAGCCTCAGCGCCATGTTGAGACCTGTCTGAATCTGGTTCACATCGGATGTCAGGCGTGTTATGAGTGTATCGGTTCCGATTCTGTCGAGTGTCTGGAACGAGAAATTGCGGATATGACTGAAGAGGGCTTTCCTGAGGTCTGATGCGTAGCCCGTACTTGCCCTGGCTGCCGCCTTCTGTGCCGTGACGGAAGAGAGAAGGCCCAGCAGAGCCATCAGGAGGAGAAGGAGAAAGCATCTGATGACGGTTCCCCTGTCGGATGAAGGAGTGTCAATCATCTTTGCAACGATTACGGGAACTAGAAGGTCGAAGAAGGCTTCAAGGAGCTTGAAGAGAGGTGCAAGAACAACCTCTTTCCTGTAGCATTTAAGGTAATGTGTCAGATTTTTTATACTGGTATTCATAACAGAAACAGGACCTCCCCGCAAGGAGGACCCGCTTCATGTTAACAGTTTTCATTTATTGAGGATAGACATGAATTCCTCTCCTGTTATTGTTTCCTTTTCAAGAAGGTATGCGCTGAGCTCATTGAGCTTCTTCTCATTGTCCCTGAGGATGTTCATTGCCTTTTCCCTTGCCTTCTTCACTGTTTCCACGACTTCCCTGTCGATTTCCTCGCTGCTCTTTGCCGAGCAGACAAGGGAAGTGTCTCCGCCGAGGTACTGGTTGTTCACGGTCTCGAGTGCAACCATGCCGAACTGTTCGGACATTCCGTAGCGTGTGATCATGGCCCGGGCAAGCTTTGTTGCCTGTTCGATGTCGTTCGAGGCTCCGGTCGTGATCGACCCGAAGACAAGTTCCTCCGAGGCCTGACCTCCGGTGAGGGTCGCTATCTTGTTGAGGATTTCGTCACGGTTCATGAGATTCTTCTCGCCTTCATCGACCTGCATCGTGTAGCCGAGTGCTCCGCTTGTCCTCGGAATAATCGTTATCTTCGTTACCGGTGCGGAGTTGTTCTGCTTTGCCGCGACAAGAGCATGACCTATCTCGTGATAGGCGATGATTCTCTTCTCGTTTTCGCTCAGTACAGCATTCTTTCTCTTGTAGCCTGCAATTACGGTCTCGACGCTTTCCTCGAGGTCTTCCTGTGACACTGTTTCATGGCTGTTCCTGACTGCGCGCAGTGCCGCTTCATTGATTATGTTCGCAAGTTCTGCTCCGCTTGCACCGCTTGTCGCCCTGGCAATCTGACCATAGTCAATGTCCGGTGCCATCTTCACGTTCTTCGCATGTACACGAAGTATGGCCATTCTGCCGTTCAGGTCGGGAAGGTTGACGGGAATCCTTCTGTCAAACCTTCCGGGTCTCAGAAGTGCCGGATCGAGAGATTCGGGGCGGTTTGTAGCTGCAAGTATGACGACTCCCCTGTTTGCGTCGAAGCCGTCCATCTCCGTGAGAAGCTGGTTGAGGGTCTGTTCCCTTTCGTCATTCGAGCCGTATGCGCCGCTGTCCCTCTTCTTTCCTATTGTGTCGATTTCATCTATGAAGACTATGCACGGAGCCTTCTGGGATGCCTGCTTGAAAAGGTCGCGGACCTTGCTTGCACCCATACCGACGAACATCTCCACGAACTCGGAACCGCTGATTGAGAAGAACGGAACCTTCGCTTCTCCGGCAACAGCCTTTGCAAGAAGGGTCTTTCCCGTTCCGGGAGGACCTACAAGGAGTGCACCCTTCGGAAGCTTTGCACCGATTTCAGTGTATTTCTTACTGTCATGAAGATAGTTGACTATCTCTTCAAGCGCTTCCTTTGCCTCGTCTTCCCCCTCGACATCCCTGAATGTCACCCCTGTTGTACTCTCGGCATAGATTTTGGCATTGCTCTTGCCGAAGCTCATGCTGTTCATTCCGCCGCGCTTTGAAATGAAGAACATCATCAGCCGTCCGACAATCGAGAAGAAGCAGATCGGGAGGACCCAGCTGAGGAGAAAATCGGAAATCGGAGACGATTCGGGCTTGATGTAGGACGAGAATTCGGCTCCTGCATCCTGCAGACGGGAAATGAGCTTTGAATCGGGGAATACTGCAGTCTGGAATGTGCCTTCTTCTCCGTTTTCTTCTGCCGTGAAGACAATGTATTTGTCCGAGAGAACTACTTCCCTGACCTTTTTCTCGTCTATCATGCGGATGAAATCCGAATACTGGACCTCCTGGACGCGCCGGGTCGTGATGTTCGGAAATACGAATGCGTTGAGCAGCATGATCAGAATGAATTCGACAAAAATCAAATAGATTAACGGTGTGTTTTTCTTCTTGTTGTTGTTATCACTTTGCATGTCACAAATGATAATAGCGAAATGCACACAGGTGAAGAAAAAATGTGTTGAATCACACAAAAAAAACGGATTTTACTGTTCCGGTGTGCCTCTTCTTATATCGAAGAGCAGCATTTTCTTTTCGTTTTTCAGAATATACGGATATTTTTCATTCCCGCTTTCCGTTACATAGGCCATATAGTCCTCAATCTTCATTTCGGGGTAGTACAGGGATATGAAGCGCCGTGCCTCGTCCCGGGACAGAAGAGGCTGGGGGAAGCTGAGAAGGAGCTCTTCAGAGCGGCATGTGTAGCCGGAAGAAAGCAGAAAGCGTGTAAAATCATCTCTCCCAATTGTTCTGCGTGATACAAGACCGCTGTCCTGCCCAGAGTGGAGGCTGAAGACGTAGATGACGTGCCTTTCTGCATTCCGGAATGCCGTTTCCAGGTTTTCCTTTCTTTCGAGATGACCGAAGCATATCGAGAGAACGCAGGAGAACCTCTCTCTGCATTCTTTCCAGTCCCTGGTTCTGTAGATATTCCTCTTCTCCCTTTCTGCCGCATGTTCAACCGCATTTCTGTCAATATCGATGGCGGTTACCGGATGATTGAGGCTGAGAAGGGCTGCAACATGTCCCAGACCGCAGCCGGCTTCGAGTATGTCCTCGTCCTTTTCAAGGTATCTCTCCACGGCAGATGCAAGGCGCATATGATAGTCCGAGAGGGATGAGGCACGTTCATACCATTCAATCTTCTCTTCTGTCCACCACATCAGAGGTATTCCCCGAATATGCTGCCGAAGAGCCTGTCCGCATCCTTCTGCAGGCGGTTTTCAAGTTCCCGGAAAAGCTCTGCAATTCTTTTTCCGTCCGGTGTGAGTTCGGCCATTCCGCCGCCCCTTCCTCCCGTGACGCGCACCACGAGTTTCCTTTTAAAGCCCTCCTCGCTGTTTTTAAGCATGTGCCAGGCCTTTGAATAGCTGAGTTCCATCATTGCTGCAGCCCCTCTTACCGATCCTGTCTCATCTATGTTCCTGAGCAGTTCCGCCACTCCCGGTCCGAAGAAATAGTTGTCTCCGTCTCCGATTCTGATTTTTATCCTCGAGTTCATCCTTTTTCCGCCGTTTTTCCCGTCAGCCCGATTATGACGCATTTTCTGCATTTTTACGCAGAAATCCGTTATTTTTATGAAAACAATTCGTTTGTTATCCCTTCATTTTCTGTGCTATGCTCATTTCTGCCGGAGAATCGCCATGAAGAGAGAAAAGTCAGTATTCACCATACTTGTTGTCCTGGCCGTACTGACTGTCCTTCTTTCCTTCCTCATAGGACGCTACAGCGTGAATCCCTTTACGGCAGCGAAGATAGTGGTCAGCCGTATCATATTCTTTCTGAGCAGGGGCAGGTATTCGCTTCTTCGGACATGGACGGGTGCAGAGGAAGTCGTTGTGATGAATATCCGTCTTCCCCGGATTATCGCGGCCTTCATGATCGGCGGCGCACTCTCGCTTTCGGGAGCGAGCTATCAGGCGATATTCCGTAACCCGATGGTATCTCCCGACCTCCTGGGGGCTTCAAGCGGGGCCGGTTTCGGGGCCGCGGTTGCGCTTCTTCTCGGGGGAAGCTATTTTACCGTCACGCTGTCATCCTTTGCCTTCGGCCTTCTTGCCGTGTTTCTTGCACTTCTGTTCTCGCGCATCAGTCCGATGTCCCAGACGCTGTCATTCGTACTTGCGGGAATGATGGTCAGCTCCCTCTTTTCCTCCGCAACTTCGTTTGTGAAGCTCATTGCAGATACTGACAGCACCCTTCCTGCAATAACCTACTGGCTCATGGGCTCGCTTTCATCGGTAAAAGCTGCGGATGTGAAGTTTGCCCTTGTCCCGATTCTTCTGGGAAGCGTGAGTGTGGTTCTCCTGAGATGGAGGATGAACATACTCTCTCTTTCCGAGTGCGAGGCGAGAAGCCTTGGAGTCAATACCTCCCTCCTGAGAATCATAATCATACTTTCCTCCACCCTTATGACAGCTTCATGTGTCGCGATAAGCGGCATGATAGGCTGGGTGGGGCTTGTGATTCCGCACTTTGCCCGTCTTCTCACAGGTGTGGACAATACGAAGGTCATTCCTTCCTCGGTTCTTCTTGGCGGAACGTTTCTTCTCTTTGTTGACAACCTGGCCAGGATAATCAGCGCAGGTGAACTCCCCCTGGGAATCCTGACATCGTTCATAGGAGCTCCGGTTTTCATTTATCTGATAGTGACGGGAGGACGGGAATATGAGGCTTGATGTGGAGTCCGTCTCCTTTTCATACGGAGAAAATGAAGTATTGAGGGATGTAAGCTTCAGCGTGAAGGAAGGTGATGTGATTTCCCTTCTGGGACCCAACGGTACCGGGAAGTCTACTCTTTTCCGATGCATACTGGGGTTTCTGGAGCCGTCAGAAGGGTGTGTGAAAATCGACGGCAGGGACGTGAAAAACCTCTCTGTGAGGGAGAAGGCGCTTTCCGTTGCCTATATTCCCCAGTCGTTCAACCCCGTCTTCAATCACAGTGTGCTTGAGAGTGTCGTGATGGGGAGCGTGAACAGGATTTCCCTCTTTTCCTCTCCCGGAAGGGAAGAAAGGGAAAAGGCCATGGAGATCCTCTCGTCCGTCGGCCTCGGGGACAAGGCCGGGTCGGGCACAAGGAGGATAAGCGGCGGAGAAAGGCAGCTGATGCTCATAGCCCGCGCCCTCATGCAGAACGCAAGGCTTATAGTCATGGATGAGCCTACGGCTTCACTTGACTATGCAAATACCCATAAGGTGATGAGAATGACGGCGTCTCTTGCAGACAGGGGCTATGCAGTCATCTTCTCGACCCATTCCCCGTCTCTCGCCCTTCTGTATTCAAAGCGTGTAATCGCACTCAAGAACGGAAGCGTGCTCTCTTCCGGGGCATCGGAGGAAGTGATGACGTCAGACATGCTTTCCTCCCTCTATTCCTTTCCGATTTTGACGGCAGAAGTCTCTGCGGGAGGAAAAAAACACATAGTCTGCCTTCCCGGGGAGGAGGACAATGGACAGACGTGACAGTGCAGGATGCATCTGCTTCAGGAACGGAAAGGTGCTTCTCATAAGGTACTTCAGCCGTTATTCATTTCCGAAGGGGCATATTGAAAAGGGAGAAGGAAGGGAGGAAGCCGCACTGCGGGAGACAGAAGAGGAGACCGGCATAAGAGCCCGGATTGCAGGAGAGGAAGTGAGCGTGCCGTCGATGAGAAACGGGGACGAAAGAAGCGTGCATTTCTTTCCTGCAGAATATGTGTCGGGAGAAACGGGAGCACAGGAAGGCGAGACTGACGAAGCGTTCTGGTGCGATATGGATGAAGCCGGAAAGCTTCTCAGCTTTGACTGTGACAGACTTGCCCTCGAAAAGGCGGAGAGGATCATCAGGAATAGTCGGGGTCAATGTCGAAGCTGACCGTATAATCGGGAAAGATGAGTTCAAGTATTCCTGTCACATTGCTGCGGAATTTCTTCCAGTCATGAAGGGAGAAGGAGACCACGACGTCGAATTCTATGCGCTTTTCATCAAAGTGGACATGAAAGCCGTGGATGCCGATAACATCATCCGATGCCATTTTGAGGCACCTCAGTGTTTTCTCCATCATTTCCCTGACTCTTTCATCATCCTGGTTCTCTGCATTCATTCCGAAAGTGAAGACTGTTCCGGTTTCCTCATAGAGTCTGTCCTTTGCCTTCTTCATTGCTTCGCTTATTTCTTCTGCAGTTGTGGAGAAGGGGACTTCCACGTCGATTGTTCCGGCTCTGAGTTCCGGTCCGTAATTATGTATGCGTATGTCATATCCTCCCCTGAGCGGCGGATACTCCCTTATGATTTCGCGTATTTTCCTTATTTCGTCTTTCGCCGGTCTTTTTCCGATGATCGTATCGGAAGTTTCAAGGACGGATCTGAAGCCGTTCCATATGATGAGGATGGAGATGACTGTTCCTGCCGCAGCGTCAACCGGAAAGTCCGTGTATGGCGAGAGCAGTGAAGAGACTATTGTGAGTGATGTCGTCAGTACATCGGCGATGGAATCCGAGGCCAGGGCCCTGAGGGCAAGGGAATTGCAGCTTGAAGCCGTTTTCCTGTAAAAGAAGAAGAGTGCCAGCTTGGCAAGGACTGTCGAGGCAAGAAGAATCAGCGCTCCTGTACTCAGGCAAATCCTGTCGCATTCATGAAAGCTGGAAATGCTTTCCGCAAGGAATGAAAAACCCGTCATCATCACGAAAAATGCGACAAAGAGCGATGAAAGGTATTCTATTCTTCCGTATCCCATGGGATGAGCCTTCGTCGGTTTCCTGTGAGAGGCCTTTATGCCGATGAGCGTGACAACGGATGACATGCTGTCCGAAAGGTTGTTGATTCCGTCAGAAAGAATTGCAAGGGAGGAGAAAGCTGCTCCGGTTATAATCTTTGCTGCTGCGAGAAAGGCATTGACGCAAATGCCTGTGGCTGAGGCTTTTTTTATCATCTCCGGCCGTTTTGAATTCCTGTGCATCCGGTAATTTTAGGACGATATGGCCCGAAAAGCAATAACAGAGAAAATAAATGTTTGTATTTTAAAGAGTTAGTTAAATTGAACAAACCTGATGTGTCTTTTGCATGAAATTGACGCGGGGCTTGTTTCAAAGAAGACCGAAACCGGGTAGAATTCCGTCATGGCGGAGAAAAAACACCCGTTTCCCTTATTTCTGCAGGGCATTGTCTTTACAGCATTCTCGGCTTTTGCCGCATCACTGGCCTTTCCGGGAAGATACAGTGAAAAAGGCTTTCCGTTTCTTGCTTTCTTCTCTCTTGTTCCTCTTTTCTGCATCGTGTTCCGGTCGCGTTTCCGTACACTCTGGCTCTACGGCTTCGAATACGGTTTTCTCTTCTATCTCTTCTGCAATTACTGGCTCGAGACATTTCATCCCCTGGCCATTTTCATTGCCCCGGTACTCGAAGGCATCCAGTATGCCGCACTCCTTCCGTTGCTCGGACTGGCACGAAAGCTCTTCCCGCATCACTACAGTGCGGTTTCCTGGCTTTTCTACAATGCATACCTCTATCTGACACAGCAGGGCTTTCTTGCCTATCCCTACGGCAACCTCACATCTGCCGTGTGGTCATATACATCACTCATACAGATTGTCTCGATAACGGGAATCTGGGGGCTGGGGGCAGTCATGACGCTTCCCCAGTGCGCTCTGGCAGCCGTCATTGTCTCCGGCCGCAACAGAAAGACGCTTCGTCTTTTCACTCTTTCAGTTCTTCTTCTTTTCGCCGTATGGACAGCGGGCTTTCACATGATGAAGTACTATGACGAAAAGGAAGGAACGGGAAGCATAAGGGTCGCTGCCATCCAGCACAGTGCAGACACTTGGAAGGGCGGCTATTCCACATACAGGGAGAATTTCGGGACACTGTGCGCTCTCACTGATGAGGCCATGAAGGAGAATCCCGACATGGTCGTATGGTCGGAAACCGCATTCGTGCCGTCAGTGAGCTGGCACCAGAGCTATGACGTGAACATTTCGACAAGGAGACTTGTCGAGAGGTTTGTCGATTACGGAAAATCGCTTCCTGTTCCCCTTGTTACGGGAAACCCGGAAGGAGTCATCCGGGACAGGGATTTCGATCCCGTGCTTGAAAACGGGGAATGGAACTGGAAAACCTACAATACGGTAATCTGTTTTGCAGACGGCGTCATAAGGGGGACATACCGCAAGCAGCATCTTGTGCCTTTCACCGAATATTTCCCTTACGGAAAACAGTTTCCTCATCTCTATGCCCTCCTGAAGGCCAATGACTACAAATGGTGGGAAAGGGGAGAAGAGAGCGTTGTCTTCGATTACGGCGGTGTATCCTTCTCGACGCCGATATGTTTTGAGGATACCTTCGGTTATATCAGTGCCGAATTCGTCAGAAACGGGGCCGATGCAATCATAAACCTCTCCAATGACTACTGGTCACGCTCCGTTCAGGCCGAGTGGCAGCATTTCGCCCTGGCAGTTTTCCGTGCAGTCGAGAACAGGCGTCCTCTTCTGAGATCGACCAACAGCGGGATAACGGCTCTCGTGCTTCCCTCGGGGAAAACGGAAGGTCAGCTTGAACCGTTTACACAGTCATGGGGAATCTATGTCCTTCCGCTTGGAGTGAAGGACGGCCTGACATTCTACACCCGTCATCCGGATCTCTTCGGGCGCCTTCATGTTTCCCTGTCTGTTCTTCTTGTCCTCTATGCCCTGAGCGAATGCATATATGAAAAGAGACACAGCAAAGAGATGTAGCCTGTCTTTATCCCTTTTTTCCGATGTGATACAATTGATGCATGCAGCTCTGGCCGTTTCTTGAAGAAAAGCTTATCTTGTCCGGTCTGCCCTTCATTTCCGTTACCGGAGGTGGAGGCAAGACGACATTCCTCATAAAATTCGGAGATTATCTGAAGAAGAGGGGAAAGCGTGTACTTCTCACAACAACGACAAAGCTTGCGTCTCCGGAGACGGAGGATTATTCGGTTGATGAAATCTGTTCGTCCCCTGACGAGATAACAGAGCGGGGAAGGAAGGTCCTTCTTGCCTCGTGGAATGAGGAAAAGAGGAAACTCGAGAATCCTGGAGAGGACGCGATAAGGCAGGCTGCAGGGCATTTTGATGCTGTTCTTTCGGAAGCTGACGGATCGAAACGGCGTCCTGTCAAGGTTCATACATCCCGTGATCCCGTGATTCATCCTCTTTCCACTTCGGTCGTTGCCGTTCTCGGTATATGGGGAATAGGAAAAAGGACTGGAGAAGCTGCATTCGGGGATAATGAGGAAAGGGTGATTGACAGGGAATATCTGCAGGAGCTCATCTTCTCGCCGGAAGGGCTTCTCAAGGGAATGAGCGGGAAAACACTCAATGCTGTTCTCTTCAACGGAGG
>CAVBWE010000002.1:19523-40051 GCA_963598715.1 Sphaerochaetaceae bacterium
CAACGGAGGAGATGTGATGACACCCTGTCAGAGGGAGATTATAGAATCGCTGGTATTTCCCGAAAACGTTTCCGTATATATCGTAAGCGAAAGAGAGGGAGTCCTGTATGATGCTGTTCAGTCGTCTTGCTGAGAAGGAGAAATACGGCGAGCCGTTTGCGCTTGTGACCATAATATCCTCTTCCGGCACTGTCAGCCGCAGAAGCGGACGCATGGCTGTCTTTCCGGACGGGACGACAGAGGGGACGGTCGGGGGCGGAAAGCATGAAGCGGAAGCCGTGAAGGAAGCCCTGGAATGCATACGGGAAGGAAGGGGAAGAAGAGTCAGACTCCCGGTAAGGGAGTACGGGGAGATTGAAGTGATGATAGATGTGCCGATAAGGGAGAGGAGAATAGTCATTCTCGGAGCCGGTCATGTGGGACGGGCACTATATGAGGAATTCCGTTTTCTGTCATGGAATGTCACGGTAGTCGACACGAGGGAGGACCTTCTCACTCCGGAGAACTTTCCGTCAGCCGTGAGGATTCCCGCCCTCTCGCTCAGGAAAGGCCTGGAAGAGGCATTCATCAACGGAAATACCGCTGTCGTATGCACCATACCGGAAGAGAAGGACAATATCAGGGATATCCTTGAAGCCTGTGATGCCTTTTACATCGGCTTCCTCTCTTCAAGAAAAAGACGGCCGCTGAAGGACAGACGCTGTCATATGCCCATGGGAATCGAGATCGGAGAGGAAACGCCTGAGGAGATAGCGCTCTCGACAGCTTCTGAGATTCTTTCTTCACTGACACGTAAATCATGTATGCCGTACTCCGGGAAGAGGCGGCGTCCTGTTGTTGTCCGCGGGGCGGGGGACCTGGCAACGGGGGTTATCACTGCGCTTTTCCGGGCAGGATACAGCGTAATCGCAACAGAGACTGAAAAGCCTACGGTAATAAGAAGGACTGTGTCGTTTGCAGAAGGTGTCTGGAGCGGAGAGATGACAATTGAAGGGGTGAAGGGGATCCTCTGCAAGGACAGCTCCGGATGCCTTGATGCCGTCAGAAAGGGACTTGTTGCCCTTATTGTCGATGAAAGAGGAGATATCATCAGGGAACTTGGACCCGAGGTCGTGGTTGATGCGATAATCGCCAAGAGAAATCTCGGGACGAAAATCACGGATGCTCCTTTTGTCGTTGCCCTGGGGCCAGGCTTTACATGCGGCATCGACGCAAACTGTGTCATAGAGACAATGCGCGGCCACACGCTCGGGAAAATACTTTACGAAGGAAGTGCCATTGCAAATACCGGTATTCCCGGAATCATCGGCGGAAAGGGAAAGGAGCGGGTCATGCATACACCGTGTGCCGGAGTCTTCCGTGAAAATGCCAGGATCGGTGATATCGTAAAGCAGGGAGATATCATAGGCTATGTGGATGAAACGCCGCTGCCGGCTTCAATCGACGGAAAACTCAGGGGACTTCTTCATTCCGGTATAAGCGTTCCCGCCCATTTCAAGGCTGCGGACATTGATCCGAGGGGAGAGAGCGTCGACCATATGACAATCAGTGACAAGGCCCGCGCAATAGGAAGCAGCACGGTCGTTGCCATAGACAATTATATGGCATCTCTTGATTGAAGGAGAGGACGTTATCGTATAGACTCTTCTCTACCGGCACAGAGAGTGTGACGTGATGTGAATCTGGAAGGAATATTAAAATTGTCTACTCTGAACAAAGAACTTTTTCAAAAGGTAAGGAAAGCTTCCTTTCTTCTCTCCCGGAGTACTGCAGACGAGAGAAACGGAGCCCTGGAGGCAATAGGAAAAGCAATCGGAAGAAACCGTGACAGAATAAGAAAGGCAAATGAGAATGACCTTGTCTCTGCACGCATTGAAGGAAAAGGAGAGGCTCTGCTCTCAAGGCTGAATTTTTCCGGTGCCAAGATTGACAGTGTCCTCAGGGGACTGCAGGATGTGATCGGACTTGAGGATCCCATATTCCGTGTAAGGGAGATGCGGGAGATAGATGCCTCCTTTGTCCTCAGGAAGGTTTCAGTTCCGATTGGAGTGGTAGGCATGATCTTCGAATCGCGTCCCGATGCGCTTGTTCAGATAGCTTCTCTTGCACTCAAGAGCGGTAACGGACTTATACTCAAGGGCGGCAGCGAAGCGCGTGAGACCAACAGGGTTCTTGCAGATATAATACAGGAGGCGACAGAGCCTTATCCGTTTTCCTCTGACTGGATAGCCCTTCTTGAGTCGAGGGAAGATGTTTCGGAGCTTCTCAAGGCCGATGAATGGGTTGACCTGATTATTCCGCGCGGATCCAACAGCTTTGTACGCTACGTGATGGACAACACTCATATTCCCGTCCTCGGACATGCGGATGGACTCTGCATAACATATGTCGAGAAAACGGCGGATCCGGAAGAAGCCGTGAAAATACTTCTTGATGCCAAGACACAGTACCCTGCGGCATGCAATGCCACCGAAACAATCCTTGTGGACAGGGAAATTGCACCGTCGCTGCTGCCTCTTCTGGCCTCAGCCTTTGACGAAAGCGGTGTAACTGTTCATGCAGATGAATTTTCACTGCCATATTTTGCACACGGCATTGCCGCAACGGAAAGCGACTGGGACAGGGAGTACCTTGCCCTGGAGTGTGCAGTCAGGGTTGTTGAATCAACTGACGAGGCACTCCGTCATATAGAAAGCCATTCTTCAGGACATACTGATGCGATAATCACCCGTGACGGCGGGAAGGCAGAACTCTTTACGCATTCTGTCGATTCGGCGGATGTGTTCGTGAACTGTTCCACGCGTTTTGCCGACGGATACAGATTCGGCCTGGGAGCTGAAGTCGGAATCTCCACTTCGCGTATCCACGCAAGGGGGCCTGTGGGGCTGGACGGACTCATGACGACGAAATGGATTCTTGAGGGACACGGCGAGACGGTCGGTGAATACTCAGGTTCAGGCGCATCAAAGTCATTTCATTTCAGGGATATTGCAGAATGAGGGATTTTTCGAAGGCGAGACGGATTGTCGTGAAGGTCGGCACGAACCTTCTCTCGGACAAAAGCGGAATAGACAGGAACAGGGTAAGGGAAATAGTTGACGGGATAGCAGCGCTCAGAAACAGGGGAGTGCAGGTGCTGCTCGTGTCTTCGGGAGCCGTGGGACTTGGAGCAAAAGCGCTCGGTCACGAAAATGCCGTCAAGTTCATACCTCTCAGGCAGGCATGTGCCTCGATAGGTCAGCCTGTACTGATGGATGCCTGGAAGAGAGAGTTCTCAAGACACTCCCTCATATGCTCACAGATCCTCATCACCCGCTCTGTCCTGAACAACCGCAGAAGCTTCAATAATCTGCGTACTGCCGTACAGACGCTCCTGGATCTCGGCGTTATTCCGGTATTCAATGAAAACGACGTGGTATCTACGGCAGAAATCGGGAACGTCTTCGGGGACAACGACAGGATGAGTGCACTTGTTGCATCCAAGATCGATGCCTCGCTCCTGATTCTCCTGACCGACATAGACGGACTGTATACCGCAAATCCCAGAACAGACGAAAAAGCGGAACTCATAAGGGAGCTTTCGGTAATTGACACGAAAGTTCTCTCCTGGGCGGGAGGAAAGGGTTCCGTATTCTCTACCGGCGGCATGAAGACGAAGCTCCTTGCTGCCCAGATAGCCCAGAAGGGCGGATGCGGAACCGTCATAGCATCAGGCTATGAGGAAAGAATCCTTGAGAGGATAATGAACGGGGAGGAAACGGGAACATATGTTCTTCCGCTTGACAGACTCTCCGCCAGGGAGCGCTGGATAATCAACACTCCTTCCTCCGGAGCAATTGTCGTTGATGACGGAGCCTCCGAAGCGCTTCTTAAGCATAAGTCCCTCCTCCCCTCCGGAATCGTGAGTGTGGAGGGAGTTTTCCATGAAGGTGATGTCGTGAATGTGAAGAGAAAGGACGGGAAGATCATCATGAAGGCTGTCTCAAGCTTCAATTCTTCGGAAATACTTCTCATCAGGGGACATTCCTCGAAGGATATAAATGCAATGACCGGGGACAGTCATAAGGTGGTCTTCCGCCCTGAGGATACGGCAGAAAGCAATGAGTAGTTACAGAATGGTCTTCAGAAAACAGGATCTGGGTTTCCGCATGTCTTCCCTTTACCGGCAGGAACAGTTCGCCGTCGGAATCCTCGATTTCGGGACAAAGGATGAACTTGTGAAGGCGCTCTCCTGGTATATGGAGAACATGAATCTTTCCCTGCATGTGCTTACTACAGAATACAGACTGGATGAATATGCAATCCAGGCGGACTATCCCGAGGTTACGTTCATAGTATTTCAGAACGACACCACGACGGGAGAGTACATCAATGCCATGGCAGCCGAGTGCTATACGGACTATTTCCTCATTGTGCGCTCAGACATGGATCTCATAGCTTTTGACGGAGCTTCACTTCTTTCCGTTATGGCCGGCAAGGAGCATCCTGCCGTGATATGTCCCGTGATGCTTTCATCCGAAGCGGAAGTGATGCCGACACTGAGGGCTCCTTTCCTCAGGGGAAAGGAAATTGAGCCGCAGGCCTTCCTTCCCGATATGGAGAGCCTTAAGGAGCAGAGGACATTGTATCCGGTTCTTCAGAGCGGTCTGTATGACCGTGCACTCTTTCAGAGGCTGAGGGGCTATGACTGTGAAATCATCAGCGAATACTATCAGAGCATTGACTTCGGAACGAGGGCATGGCTCTTCGGCTACAGCGTAAAGCTGACGAAGGCGCTTGCAGTCCGTTTCCCGCACAGGATTTCGATTATCGAGGACAGGTCTGAATGTACGGGAATGAACCGTTTCTACACCAAGGCCCTTTCAATAAAGAGAATAGCGGGAAAAAGCCTTGTCTCGAAGTGGAAGCCTTATGTCGACAAGAAGGTTCTCGCCGATGAGATAAGGAAAAAGCAGGTTAACCTGCAGAAGACGGATTTCTTCTCGCTCATCGAGAAGTGGGACGAGGTCTGAGCTGCCTTTTGCCCGGAGTCAGTCGGCATTGCTTTTCGGGAGAAGAACGGTAAATGTCGTGGTTCCTCCGCTGCTGAGACAGTTGACGGATCCGTTATGAAGTTCCGTTATTCTTTTGACAACGGCAAGTCCTATTCCGTTTCCCTTTGCCGAGTGTGACTGGTCAACCTGATAGAACTTGTTGAAGATGTGGCTTATCTTGTCTTCGGGAATATCCGGAGAGGAGTTGGAAACGGAAACGGCAATGGCGTTCCCTTCTTCCGTTACCCTTACTTCTATCCTTCCGTTTTCCGGCGAGAATTTTATTGCATTGTCAAGAAGGTTTATCCATACATGGCGCATCAGCTCGTCATTTGCGATGACACTGTATTCTCCTGCCTGTATGTCCATGTCGATGTTCTTCTGTGTCCATTTCTTTTCCAGCAGGAGTACGCAGCTTCTGATTTCCTCGGAGAGATTCACCGGGCTGAGATCTGTCAGGATCCTCATGTTCTCAACCTTCGACAAGGTCATTACGCTGCTTGCCATATCTGCCAGACGGAGTGATTCCTCCTCTATGACCTCAAGATATTCTCTTTTCTTGTCCTCCGTAAGGGTGCCTTTGCGGAGAAGCTTTGCAAATCCCGCTATCGATACTATCGGAGTCCTGAACTCATGGGAAAAGTTGTTGATGAAGTCGGAGTGGAGCATCCTGGTATTCTCAAGCTCCTCTGCCGCCCTGTTGAAGCTTTTCTCCACCTGCCTGAATGTCGGATAGTCTCCTATGGGACGGCCGAAGTGCAGCCGTGCCGAGAAGTCCCCTTCGGCGAGGCGGTTGAGCTGTGTTATCATGCGGTATACCGGCTTGAGGATGATTGCGCTTCCCATCGAGTTCGTGAGAATGAGGCCGATGATGAGGCTGGAGCAGAAGATGAATTCCATGATGCCCAGCAGGCCTACCTGTGAGCTTTCGATTTTCATTATTCCGCCGAGGGAGAGCAGATAGAGAATCAGGAAGGTCAGGAGCATCGCAAATCCGATTATCAGAAAGACCACGATTGAGAGAAGAAGCATCAGTGCAATCTTGTTCCTGTATTCCTTTTTCCTGTTGCTGCTCATTTTTTCAGAACGGCCTTGTAGCCGAGCCCCCTTACTGCCGTGATTTCGAATTCATTCCATTCCTCGAAGCGCTTTCTCAGTCTTCCGACGTGAACCGTTACCGTTTCCCATCCCGTCTCGCTTTCTTCTCCCCATATTTCATCCATGAGCTGGATACGTGTGAATATCTGTCCCGGGGATGAAAGAAGCTTTGAAAGAAGCTGAAACTCCTTCTGCGGAAGTGTGATGACATCGTCCTTCCTTCTGACTGTCAGGCTCAACGGATCAAGTTCCACATCTCCTATTGTGATTTTCCGTTCCTTCTTTATTGAGGCCCGTCTCAGAAGCGCCTTTATGTGAAGGAGAAGCTTTTCGTCGTCGACAGGCTTTGTTATGTAGTCATCCGTTCCCGCCATGAAACCCATTTTCTCGTCCTCCGGCAGCTGACGGGCCGTTATCATGAGAATAGGAATAAGGGGGTCGTTCTCCCTGACTTTACGCGTAAACTCATAGCCGTCCATCCCCGGCATCATCACATCTGCCACTATAAGGTCCGGCTCTTCTTCATTGAGGACTGACAGGGCCTCCATGCCGTCCGAGGCCGTAGTTACTTCATAGCCGGCATCCTCCAGGATTGCCCTCAGCAGCATTCTGGTATGCTTATCATCATCACAGACAAGAATGTGAATCATCCGCTTCTCCTTTTCAGATGCATTGATGATACCACGATTGAAGTTTATTTTCAGTTTATATTGATGTGTTATTTCTCAGATTGGAGTTTTTTTCTCCTAAATCAAAAGCTGAAAAGGAGTTTCACTCATGAGACAGGTAAAGATAATTACGGATTCATGCTCTGATCTGAGAGCGGATTTGCTTGAGAAATATGATATCGACTATGGAAGGATGAGTATCGTCGAGGACGGTAATGTTTCACCGGCACTACTGACGTGGAGTGATGAGGATGCCCATGTTCTTTATGATAAGCTGAGAAACGGAAAGAGAATCACCACGACTCAGGTTCCGGTGGAAGAATTCAACCGCATATTCACAAAGTATCTTGAAAAGGGTTACGACATCGTCTACATAGGATGCTCATCGAAGCAGAGCGGAAGCGTGAATACGGGTTATGTCGCCGCAAGGAAACTGCTTGAGAAATACAGCGGTGCCAGGATACACACAATCGACTCCCTCAATGCCTCGATGGGTGAGGGAATGCTTGCAATAGAGGCTGCAAAGTATGCCATGATGGGAAAAAATGCAGATGAAGTAAGGGATTATGTCCTTTCCATCCGCAAGAAAGTCCAGCAGTTTGTCACTGTACATACGCTTGAGTACCTCAGAAAGTCCGGACGTGTGTCCGCATCTTCCGCTTTCCTGGGAAACCTGATGGGAATCAAGCCCATACTCATTGCCGATGCTGACGGAGTTCAGGTTGCATTCAGGAAGGTCAAGGGCCGCACGAATTCGTTCAGGGAAATTGTCTCGATGCTGGCTGAGAACATCGTCGATGCTGAAAATCAGACAGTGTATATCGCACATGCGGACTGCAGGAAGGAAGAGGTTGAGGAACTGAGGTCGCTTGTCATGACTCAGATCCGGCCGAAGGATGTTGTTGTGTGCATGATCGGCCCGATTATCGGTGCTTCCACCGGTCCGGATACCGTCGGTGTCTGGGCTATGGGCAAGGAAGTGACATACTCTGCACAGAATAAATGATCGGGGAACGGAGAGAATATGAGTCAGCCAAGGACAATTGACGGAAAACTGTTAGCAAGAATGATAAGATCGGGAGTGGAAAACCTCCGTCGCCATGTAAAGAGCGTCAACGATCTCAATGTCTTCCCCATCCCGGACGGAGATACCGGGGACAACATGCTTCTCACAAGCATCGGAGGCATGGAGAAGGTGGACATTCACTGTTCCTCCGTTTCAGATATGTCGCACTCCGTCTCTGACGGAATGCTGCTCTCTGCACGCGGCAACTCTGGAGTAATACTTTCCCAGATTTTCGAGGGCATGGCGTCATCCCTGGAAGGTGTCGAGAATGTGGACAGCACAACTCTTGTGAAGGCGCTTGAAAGAGGAACGAGGGCTGCATATGAGGCGGTCATGACTCCCACCGAGGGGACAATGCTCACAGTCATGCGCTGTGCAACCGAGTATGTTGCGGGGCGGGAATATTCATCGACGATGGACGTTCTTGCGGACTTCCTTGAAGAGGCACGACGTACGCTTGACAAGACTCCGTCAATGCTTCCCGTCCTCAAGAAGGCAGGTGTCGTGGACTCCGGCGGAGCGGGGCTGGTGTACATAGTCGAAGGTATGCTCAGGGGAGCATTTTCCGAAGATGAAGACGAGGATGATGATTCATCTTTCTCGTTCTCTTCTCCCGGACAGCAGAACCTTGACCTTGACCTTTTCACGGAGGACAGCGTACTTGAGTACGGATACTGTACGGAGCTCCTTCTTCGCCTTCAGAGGGCAAAGACAGACATCAGCACCTTTGATGTCGGCGTAATTCTTGATTATCTGAAGACGATAGGAAACAGCGTGGTCACTGTATGCCGCGGCAGCATAGTGAAGATACATGTCCACACAAAGACTCCTGACAAGGTGCTTTCGTTCTGTCAGCAGTACGGGGAATTCCTCAAGATAAAGATTGAAAACATGTCTCTGCAGCACAGCAACACCTCCCTTCCGGATACTGCTGCCGATACGGCAGGCGAAGGGGAGAAGTGCGAAAGAAAGAAGTTCGGAATTGTTGCAGTTGCATCGGGAGAAGGAATAAAGAAGATGTTCCTGGATTCCGGTGCCGATGAAATCGTGGACGGCGGACAGAGCATGAATCCCTCAACCGAGAATTTCCTTGAGGCGCTGCGCAAGGTGAATGCGGATACGGTTTTCGTGCTTCCGAACAACAGCAACATAATTCTCAGTGCAAAGCTTGCCGCCGGAATGTTCAAATTCTCGGATGTCCGTGTGATAGAGAGCCGGAGCACAGGTGAAGGCTATGCTGCCCTTTCGATGTACTCGGGTGAGGAGGAGAATGCTGACGAGATTGTACAGGAAATGAACGAGGCGATGAAAAGCAGCGTCACTGCTGCCGTCTCGAGGAGTATCCGAAATGCCGAAGGAGTCAGGGAAGGGGATTATATCGGTTTCAGAGGCAAGGATATACTCACATCCTCTAAGACAAGGGAAGAGGCCGTAATTGAAACCGTTTCCGCACTCTCTCCCGAAACGTATGACATTGTGCTTGTCATCTACGGCAGTGCCGTCACGAAGGATGAAGCGGAGAGAGTCGGGAAGGAAATCGGAAACAGATATCCCTCAAAGGAAGTCTATCTTGTCGACGGGAAACAGGAAATCTACGACTATATCCTGATTCTCCAGTAAGGGTAAGGTGTCACAAATGAATGTTCTTCTCTATGTGGCAAGTGCGCTTTGTGCGTATCTTGCCGGTGGATGGAATCCTGCAATAACACTTTCGAAGGCTGTCTATAAAACCGATATACGCACCGTCGGAAGCGGGAACCCCGGGTTCACCAATTTCCGCAGATGCTTTGGAAATCTGGGATGGCTGGTTCTCGTCCTGGATCTTTCGAAAGCAGCCGTTGTGGTGGCTTTGAGCGCACATCTCTTTGCTCTCGAAGGAGGAAAAAGTCAGACGGGAGCCGTTTATGCCGGTCTTTTTGCCGTACTCGGACACTGCTATCCGGCATGGTACGGCTTCAGGGGAGGCAAGGGCTTTCTTGTTGCACTTTCCACACTTTTCATTGCCGACTGGAGAGCCGGAGCGGTTTCGACCCTGATCATGGTCGCTTTGCTCCTTACGACGAAATACATGTCTCTCTCGACTGTACTTTCGCTTCTGGCTGCACCGTTTCTGCTTTATTTTTTCAAAGCGGAAGGTGAATGCATTCTCATCTATGCTGTGATTTCCATTATTGTACTCTTTCGGCACAGGGAGAATTTCAGGCGTCTTTTCAAGGGCGAGGAGTCGCGTTTTCATCTTGGAAAACACTGAGGGATGTCTTTTGCCCGGATGGAGGAAATAGGATGAAGAAGTACCGTGCAGGTATAGATATAGGTTCGACGACAGTCAAGCTGGTAATACTTGATGAGAATGATAGTCCCGTTTATGAGGAGTATGTGCGTCATCAGGCCCATCCGAGGGATACCTTGGCGCTTCTCCTGACGAAGGCCCAGGAGAAGACGGGCAGATGCTGCCTTTCTGTTTCGTTTACCGGAAGCGGAGCGATAAACCTCGCTTCTGCGCTTGAAGTGAATTTTGTTCAGGAGGTCGTTGCAGTTGCCTCGGCATTGAAGCACTTTGCACCTCAGACCGATGTTGCAATTGAACTCGGAGGAGAGGATGCCAAGATCATCTACTTCGGCTCAACCATTGAAGAGCGGATGAATGGAGTATGTGCGGGAGGTACGGGATCCTTCATCGACCAGATGGCCAGTCTTCTTCAGATGGATGCCTGCGGACTTGACAGGGAGGCTGAGAACGCAAGGCAGGTTTATCCGATTGCTGCACGCTGCGGCGTATTTGCCAAGACGGACATACAGCCTCTCATAAATGAAGGTGCCACGAGGGCCGATCTTGCAGCCTCGATTTTTCAGGCTGTCGTCACACAGACGATTTCAGGCCTTGCCTGCGGTAAGCCGATAAGGGGATGCGTTGCATTTCTCGGCGGGCCGCTTCATTTTCTTCCGGAGCTGAGAAAGGCATTCATAAGGACACTTTCCCTTACTCCGGAAAACATCGTTGCCCCGGAAAACTCCCATCTCTTTGCGGCCTACGGCGCTGCCTTCGAGAGTGAAGAGAGCAGACAGGTGGAGATCGGGGAGCTTGTGAGAAGACTCACAAGCGATGTGAAGGAGACATTCGAACTTCCGCGTCTTCCGGCTCTCTTCACGGACGAAAAGGAATATGAGGCATTCTGTGTGCGGCACGACAGGGCGAAGGTGAGGCGAAAAGACCTTTCGGGCTATGAAGGAAAGTGTTTCCTCGGCTTTGATGCAGGCTCCACTACAACCAAGATCGCCCTGATTGCCGATGACGGTTCCCTTCTCTATTCCTACTATACCGGCAACAGGGGAAATCCCATTGAGGCTGCAAAGAACGGAATAAGGGACCTTATGGGCATTCTGCCTCAGAAAGCCGAAATAGCAAGGGCCTGCTCCACGGGATACGGGGAAGCACTGCTCAAGACTGCATTCTCGCTTGATGACTCAATTGTCGAGACGATTGCCCACTGCAGCGCTGCGTCATTCTTCGACAGCGACGTCGACTGCGTCCTCGATATAGGCGGGCAGGACATGAAGTGCATACGCCTTCGTGACGGAGTAGTGGATTCAATACAGCTCAATGAGGCCTGTTCCTCCGGCTGCGGTTCATTCATCGAGAATTTTGCCGCCTCGCTCGGTTACAGTGCAGAGGAGTTCGGAAAGATCGCACTCTTTGCGCGTCATCCGCTTGACCTCGGAACCCGATGCACGGTGTTCATGAACTCCAATGTCAAGCAGGCCCAGAAGGAGGGTGCATCCGTTGAGGACATTTCCGCGGGACTGGCTTACTCGGTAATCAAGAATGCCCTGTACAAGGTAATAAAGCTTTCCTCTGCCGCAGAACTGGGAAAGCACATAGTAGTCCAGGGAGGAACCTTCCATAACAGGGCCGTACTGTCGGCTTTCGAGAAGATTGCAGGGACAGAGGTTACGTGTCCTGATATTTCCGGTGTAATGGGCGCATTCGGTGCTGCCCTCATTGCAAGAAAGAACTACCAGGGCAAGAAAAGCTCCATGCTCCCGCTTTCAGATATCCTGACTCTTGAATACCGCTCCTCATCATTCAGATGCGGGGGCTGCAGCAACAACTGCATGCTTACATCATCCGTCTTCTCAGGCGGAAGACGTCATATAAGCGGGAACCGCTGCGAAAAGCCGCTCGGAAAGACCGGCGACTCTAAAAAGGGCGAAAATATGGTTCTGTACAAGAGAGAGCGCATGTTTGCCTATGAGAGCCTTCCCCCTGAAGAGGCAAGACGGGGTACAATCGGCATTCCGAGAGCCCTGAATATGTATGAGAACTATCCTTTCTGGGCAACATTCTTCAGCAAGCTGGGCTTCAGTGTGGTTCTTTCTCCGTTTTCCTCGAGGGAAATCTACATGATGGGGATGGAATCCATTCCGTCCGAATCACTGTGCTACCCTGCAAAGCTTACCCACGGCCATGTGGAATGGCTCATAAAAAAGGGAATCCGGACAATCTTCCATCCGAGTGTCTATTACGAGCACAGGGAAACGGAGAATCCCCAGAACCGTTATTACAACTGTCCGATTGTCATCTCCTATCCCGAGAACATAAAGAACAATGTCGACGATATCGGTGAGAACGGCGTGAGATACATCCATCCCTTCATGGCCTTCACCGATGAGAAGACCGTCAGAAACAGACTTTGTGAAATCTGCCGTGAGGAGTGGGGAATCGGAAGGGATGAAGTGGCCGCGGCCGTGTCTGCAGCATGGAAGGAGCAGCAGAGAGCCAAGGATGACATAAGGAAAAAAGGCGAAGCCCTTATCCGTGAAATGGAAAGAAACGGAGGAAAGGCAGTCGTCCTTGCCGGCCGCCCGTATCATATTGATCCGGAGATTAACCACGGCATACCGGAACTCATCGCCTCCTATGGCCTCAATGTACTGACTGAGGACAGCATACCCGCAGGTTTTGTTCCGACGAGACCGCTGAGGGTAGTTGACCAGTGGGTCTATCATTCGCGTCTCTATACTGCAGCCGAATATGTGGGCAGACACGATAACATGGAGCTGTTGCAGCTCAATTCCTTCGGCTGCGGCCTTGATGCCGTAACGACGGACCAGGTAAATGAGATTCTGTCCTCCTTCGGAAAGCTCTATACGGTCCTCAAGATTGATGAAGTTGCAAATCTCGGTGCTGTCCGCATCAGGATACGCTCACTTCTTTATGCAATGGAAGAGAGGGAAAGAAACGGAAAGAGGGCTGAAGGTGAATTCAGGGCATACGAGAGGACACCTTTCACTGCAGAAATGAAGAAGGAAGGCTATACAATCCTCTGCCCGCAGATGAGCCCGATTCACTTCAATATCATTGAGAGGGTATTCCGCAAATACGGCTATAATCTTGTTGTTCTCGACAACGATAACCGCAGTGCAATAAATGCAGGTCTCAAATATGTGAACAACGATGCATGTTATCCCTCAATCCTTATGGTCGGCCAGTTCATGGATGCAGTTCTTTCCGGCAGGTATGATACCGATCATCTTGCCCTGATAATGACCCAGACCGGCGGCTGCTGCAGGGCAAGCAACTATGTCTCCCTTATACGCCGTGCCCTGGAGAAGGCAGGATATCCCCATATTCCCGTCATATCCCTCAATGCCAACGGCATGGAAAAGAACGGGGGTTTCTCACTTTCGTACGGACTTATAAGGGACGGTGCAAGGGCTATAGTATACGGGGATCTGTTCATGAGGTGCCTCTATCATGTAAGGCCCTATGAAATAAGTGCGGGATCTGCAGATGCACTCCATGAAAAATGGGAGAAGATATGCATCGACTCTCTTACGAATCCGCATACCGGATACTCATATGACGAAGTGTGCAGGGGTATTGTGGAGGCATTTGACACCTTCCCGATTGACGAGACGGTGAAGAAACCCCGTGTCGGAATCGTGGGAGAGATACTTGTGAAGTACATGCCGCTCGCAAACAACCATCTTGTCGACCTCCTGGAAAAGGAAGGTGCGGAAGCTGTAGTTCCTGATTTCCTGGACTTCTTCAACTTCAGTGCATTCAACAGGCAGTACAAGGTGAAATACTTCGGTGCTGCAAAAAAGTATCACTATATGTCAAAGGCTCTTCTCAAGGTCTTTGATGCCTTCCGCAGACCTGCCGTGAAGGCCCTCGAAAAAAGCAGGCGTTTCTCGCCGCCGCTCCCGATCCAGGACATCGCATCATCAACCGAGCCGTTTCTGTCGCTGGGCAATCAGTATGGTGAGGGCTGGTTCCTTGCAGGGGAGATGATTGAACTCGTGACGCACGGAACTCCGAATGTCGTCTGTATCCAGCCCTTTGCATGCCTTCCGAATCATGTCGTCGGAAAAGGCGTGATAAAGGCGATAAGAAAAGCATATCCGGAGAGCAACATAGTCGCTGTAGACTATGATCCGGGGGCAAGTGAGGTAAATCAGCTCAACCGTATAAAGCTTATGCTTTCAGCGGCAAGGAAGAATACCTGAAATGACCGGGATTCCTGAAAGTAAAATACCCTGCCTGTGACAGGGCAGGGTATACGGAAATGTGCTTTCCTCTCTATTCACGCATCTTCGCTTCCATGACAAGCTGTGACTTGAGATCCCTGAGCTTGCCTGTCAGGGAAACCTTGTAGCTGTGCGGGTTGATCTGTCTCTTGTACGTATCATCGAATGAGTTCAGGTTTTCCCTGACCCTGTTCTGTATTTCCATGAGAGAAGGAGCTTTGCTGATCCTCTTTCCGCCTTCCATCTGTTTTACAAGCATCGGCTTTATTTCTTCATATCTGTTCTTTCTCATTATGAACATGTCGCCGGAATTGAAAGGATGGAAGAAAACGTAGCTTGCTCCTTTTTCAATCTGCTCATCCTTCAGTGCGATGAGATCCCCCAGGGCCTGACCGTTCCTGTCAAAGAAGCGGTATACTTCCTTGATTCCGGGATTGGTCGTCTTCTCATATGATGAGGAGATCTTGAGGGTCGGAATGAAGACTCCGTCAGACTCTCTTGCCGCAAGCTTGTACACCCCGCCGAGCGCTGCCTGATTTCCTCCTGTCACGAGGTTGGTGCCGATTCCCCATGAATCGATCGGGGCACCGTCATTGACGAGGTTGAGGATGATTTCCTCGTCAACGTCATTCGAGATGCAGATTGTTGCATCTTCAAGCCCGGCCTCATCAAGCTTCTTCCTTACCGCCTTTGTAAGGTAGCTCAGATCTCCGCTGTCGATTCTGACTCCGATCCTGAGTCCTTTTTCCTTCTGTTCGAGGCCGACCCTTATTGCCGCTTCGATACCGGAAGAGAGGGTGTCATATGTATCGATCAGGAGGATGCAGTTGTCAGGATAAAGGTCCGCAAAGGCACGGAAAGCTTCATATTCGCTCTCGAAGAGCATGACCCAGGAATGAGCCATCGTTCCGGCAACGGGAATGCCGTACTCCTTTCCTGCATATGTATTGCTCGTGACGCTGCAGCCTCCGATGAAGCAGGCGCGGGATGCACTGAGCGCTCCGTCAATTCCCTGTGCCCGCCTGAAGCCGAATTCCATGATGGATCCGTGACCTCCGGTTGCAACCTTCATCCTTGCACTTTTTGTTGCAATGAGCGTCTGGAAATTAACCGTGTTGAGCAGGAATGTCTCGATGAGCTGGGCCTCAATCATCGTTGTTTCGACTCTTATGAGGGGCTCTCCGGGAAAAGTCACCGAGCCTTCATCGAAGGCATAGACATCGCCGCTGAAAGAGTAGGTGGAGAGATACTCGAGAAACGGCTTCTCGAATTTTCCAAGCTTTTCGAGGTAATCGATGTCCTCCTGTGAAAAGTGGAAGTTCTCCAGGGCGTCAAGGAGCACCTCAAGTCCTGCAAAGACGGTGTAACCGCCCTTGAAGGGGTTGCTCCTGTAGAACATGTCGAAGACGACGCGGGGATTTTTCTTCCGGAGAAAGAAACCCTGCATCATCGTAAGTTCATAGAAATCCGTGTTCAGTGCGCTGATTATACTGTTCATTTGAGTTTTGTAATCCTGTCGAATCCCGTATAGGGAACAAGTGCCGGCGGAACCGTTATTGATCCGTCTTCATTCTGGTAGTTCTCCATGACCGCCACCATGGCTCTTGAGAGAGCGACGGCAGTGCCGTTGAGCATGTGCACGAACCTGATTTTCCCGTCGTCATCGCGGTATCTGATGTTGAGCGAGCGTGCCTGATAGTCGGTGCAGTTGGAAGTGCTTGTGACTTCTCCGTATTCACCTTCCTCCCCGCGTCCGGGCATCCATGCCTCGATGTCGAACTTGCGGTATGCCGGAGCTCCCAGGTCACCCGTTGCGGTATCGACGATTCTGTATGGCAGTCCGAGTCCCGAGAAGATTTCCTCTTCGATGGAGAGGATCTCCTTGTGGAACGTATCGGATTCTTCGGGAAGACAGTAGATGAACATCTCAAGCTTCGAGAACTGATGTACTCTGTAGAGTCCCTTCGAATACTGTCCTGCACCGCCTGCTTCTCTCCTGAAGCAGTGGCTCAGGCCCGTCATTCTGATCGGGAGGTCACTTTTGGAGAAAATCGTGTCCTTGTAATAGCCCCCGAGTGTTATCTCTGCTGTACCGACAAGACATGTATCCGTTCCCTCAACCGTGTAGATGTTGGACTCCTCACCCCTGGGGTTGAATCCGATTCCGTTGAGAATCTCTTCCTTTGCAACATCGGGAGTGATGAACGGGGTGAACCCGTGCCGGATTACGATGTCCATTGCATATCTTTCGAGAGCCATCTGGAGTATGACGGCCCTGTTCTTGATGTAATAGAACTTCTGGCCGGCAACCTTTGCACCCTTGTCGAAATCGAGAAGGTCAAGCTCCTCTCCAAGTTCGACATGATCCTTTGCCTTGAACGGGAAATGCTTCGGCTCCCCGACAAACTTCACTGCAAGAGAATCCTTGTCCTCCTTGCCGACGGGAGCATCCGGGTGGGCATAGTTCGGAATTGTGCGCACCTCAGCCATGAATCTTGATTCTATTTCACTGAGGGCTGCTTCCCTGAGGGCAAGTTCATCCTTTATGGCCTTTCCTTCGGCAATGTATTTCTCTCTTGTCTCCGGATCCAGCTTTCCCTTCATCTTCTGTGCCGTTTCATTTCTTCTTGAACGGAGGTTCTCGACTTCCAGAAGCAGCTGGAGTCTCTCGTCCTGGTCCTTTATGATTGCATCGATGTCAACATTCATGTATCTGTTCTCGATGTTCCGCTTGATTTCGTCTCTTCTTGACTTCAGTTCCTTGATGTCTATCATGTCATCTTCCTTTCTCGAGGTTCTGTGCCTTCGCCGATGAAGCACTTACCGCTTCAATCACGGCATTCTCGAAATTCATTTCCTTGAGTTTCTTCAATCCCTCTATGGTTGTACCCTTGGGAGAGCATACCATAGTTTCAAGCTCGATTGCACCCTTTGAGGTCGATTTTTGAAGTGCCACCGCACTTTCCATCGTATCCCGGACGATATCGAGTGCCGTATTGTACGGCATTCCTTCCCTGACACCTCCGAGGGAAAGGGAGTGCATGAACTCGTAGACGAATGCTATCGCCGACCCTGATATCCCGATGAATGCGTTGAAAAGGCTTTCATCGAGAACAAATGCACTTCCGAAGGACGACGCAACCGAAAGGGAGAGCCTCTTCTTCTCCTCGTCAAGTGACTCAGGATATGTTACTGCGGTGACGCTTGACGAAACGCGTGCAGCAATGTTCGGCATGAAGCGTGCAACATTCCCTGTCGAGAGCTTCTCCTTCAGCGTATCCAGCGTGATTCCTGCCGCAAGAGAGATGAAGAGCCCGCTCTCAAGCTTTTTGAGAGAGCCGAATTCCCCTTGCATGACCTGAGGCTTGAGTGCAATAATCACGGCATCGGTTCTTCCTGCATCCTCTATTCTGTCAAGAACGGTGATTGAAGTTCCTTCAGCCGCTTTGAGTGCCTTTTCCCGTGTCCTGTTATATGCAAGGACTTCAGCCGTGCCCGTCCTGTCAAGTGCAGTCGCAATGGCACTCCCCATGTTCCCCGTTCCGATTACCGCAATTCTCGGTTTCGTCATAAACCTTCTCCATATATGTTCAGTCTTTTCTCTGTAATCCGTCATCCGGAATTACCGAGCAAGCACTCATCATGATAACAGAAAGGCCGTAAATTGAATACTTCCCGGCTTCTTCCGTGTAAGTTCTTCACTCTTTTCCATCGAAGAGCGGAAAGACTCATGAAGAGACGGCTCTCTCAGCCGGTGCACAATTTCTTTGTATCAGGGTCACCTGTCACTCTTCCTTGCAGCTCCGGCTTTCCTGACGATGTTCCCCTCCCTGTTGAGCATCAGTATCGTCTTTTCGAGTTTTCTCAGCTTTTCCTCCTTTTCCTTGAAGAACTCTCCCTGTTCGGGTCTTTCTCCCCTGTAGAGATTGCCCAGTGTTATGCCGAGCAGCCTTACGCCCCGGTTCGTGTACTTTCTGCCGAGAAGCATTCTTGCTATCGAATAGACATCATCGGAGGAATATATGCCGCTCTTCGGGGTTTCGCTTATGGAGCAGGTGGAAAAGTCTCCATAGCGGAGCTTGAGCGTGACGGTGCGTGCTATCCAGCCTTCGTCAAGTGTACGGAACATTACGCTCTGTGACATCTCCAGCAGCTTTTCCGAGAGAGCCTCCTCTCCGTAGATGTCACTGGCGAATGTCCTTTCCTCTCCGATTGAATGCGTTTTGGCTTCTCCCGTGTAGATTCCCGGATCTGTTCCGCGGGAAACGAGGTAGAGGTATTCGCCGCTTGAGCTGCCGAAGAGGTTCTTCAATTCATCCTTCGGGTAACTTCTCAGGGCTGCTGTTGTGTATATTCCGTGTCTGTGGAGGTTTTCAAGCGTGCTCTTTCCGACTCCCCAGAGTTTTTCAAGACCCACCCTGTCGATGAATTCGATTTCCCTTCCCCTGGGAACTACGGTCAGACCGTCAGGCTTGTGGTAATCAGAAGCAAGCTTGCTGAGAAAGCGTGACGGCGCGACCCCTATCGATACGGTAAGCCCGGTTCCGTCAAGAATCCTTTTCTTGAGAACCCTGGCCGCCTTGCCGGGAAGAGGGTAGATGCGTTCCATTCCGGTAAGACAGAGAAATGCCTCATCTATCGATACCTGAAGAAAGCCCGGTGCGAAGTCACGGATTATTTTCATCACGGAACGGCTTACGATGCTGTAGCGGTGATAGTTCCCGCTTACGCATATGGCATTGGGGCAGAGACGGAGGGCCTGCGTCATCGGCATTGCGGAGTGAACGCCGTAACGCCTTGCCTCATATGAGCATGTGGAGGCAACGTTCCTCGGGCCCGGTTCTCCTATTATGAGGGGCTTACCCCGGTACTCGGGGTGGTCAAGACATTCCACGGAAGCGAAGAATGCATCAAGATCCACATGGAAGAAAACTTCACCCATACCCTGATTATAACGGAAGGAAGGTGAATTAACAATTCTCGGCTTTTCGGATATACTTTCCGCGTGAGACGGTTTAGAGCGCATCTTTTCCTGCTTCTTGTCATTTCCATGTGCGTTTATGCATCATCGGATGCGCTTGAAGCTGATACTTCTCTTGTGGCATTGAAACACAATGCCCTTTCGAGTGCCGCATATTACGGCGGCTTCAGCCATATATTCACCAATCCCGCATCTCTTCCCCTTCTCAGCGACAAAAGTGACTATCAGGTGACATATGCTCTTTCGGAAAGCTATGATACGACCCTCTGGGGACATGAAAGCGTCAGCTACATGCAGAATCTCACGAGTGAACTTCAGGGAACCGTGGTCAGCGCACCGGTTGCACTGAGTGCGAAAATCTCCTCCGCCCTTGATAACCGCAGCCTCCGCGAGGACGGCTGTGCCTACTATGACATGTATTCGTCATTCGACCTTGAGCTTGCGCTGGGCTATTCGTTCTTCAACCATTTTTCGATAGGGGCGAGACTCGGGGGAGGCAATTCAAGCGTAAGGCTTGCAAAGAGGATGACGGGAATAATCGATGCTGCGGGTAATGCCTGGTTCAGCCCGTATGAACAGATGTCCGGAAGCGAAAGATTCAATGTAAACATCGGAACGCTTTTCTACTATGACAATTACAGCATAGGACTGGTATTCGACGATCTTCTCTCTTCTTCCCTGGATTCCCGGTTCGCAGGGAGTCTGCTTTCGAACACGACGTTTGCCCTTTCCTACAGGGGGGACGTGTATGACGCAGAAGGCAACCTCAGGTATCTTGTGCCGCGGGTGGGAGTTGACTTCAGGGGAGTGGGATTCACTGAAGGGGAAAGAAGCATTTCGGCTTCGGGAGACCTGACGCTGCAGTTCTTGAAGGATGTGTTCCTGGATATTGCCGCAAAGTATTCATATATGGTTGCGGAAGACCGGAGTACCTCATCAGCCTTCGCTCTGACAGTCAACGGTGCATATGGAGATTTCTCCCTTCTGATAAATGTGGTCTTCCTTCAGAATGTCAGGGAGAGCTTCAGACCGTCAGTCCTCATAACCTATTCCACCTGAAAACGGCAACAAAAAAAGCGATGCCGGAACATCGCTCTATACGGCCAGTTAGGCTCGAACTAACTACCTAGTGCTTAGAAGGCACTTGCTCT
>CAVBWE010000003.1:0-5188 GCA_963598715.1 Sphaerochaetaceae bacterium
GGATTGAGGAAATCATGAAAAGAATACTGATCACGCTTCTTTGCCTTCTCATGCTTTGCCTCTCCGTTTATGCAGAGGAGGAGGCATACACCTTCGATGACATAAAGGAAAGCATGAAAGGCGGAAACGCAGAACTGAGAAAGGCCGAGGAAATTTACAGGCAGAGCCTCCTTGACGTCAGAGATGCAAAGGCAAACTACCAGCCGAAGGTTTCCCTTCTCCTTACAGGGACATACATGCCGAACCCTCCGGTCGGAAAGACCAGCATCTCGGCAGAGGAGCTTTCATCCCAGCTCGGAATCACGATTCCGGGCGCAGCGGCAGGTGAGTATGTGACGCTCTACAAGGGAATGAAAAGCCTCTATTACAATGCCGGTCTCACTGTCACGCAGCCTCTCTTTACATGGGGAAAGATACCCGCATCGGTAAACCTCTATTCAGAAATTGCCGCCATACGGGCACTTTCGGTAAAGGATTCGACAGAGAAGCTCACGGTTGAACTCAAGACAAGGCTGGCCGCCCTATGCTACATGAAGGAACTCTTTTCCCTCCTTGATGAAACGCAAAGCAAAGCTGATGAACTCGTGAAGATGAGCCAGGATGCAATGGAGAGCGGAATGCTGTTGAAGGAGGACGTGGCTGAAGCAAAGATAAGCGCACTGGAAGTCGACATGAAGAAGAAGGAGCTCGAGAAGGAATACAGGGACAATGCCGAGAGCATCAGGGCCCTCACCGGAATGAGTGACCTCGATGTGGAGAAAATAGACTACAGCGTCAATGAGGAGGAGATAATGAGGATAGCCTCACTCGACAAGGACGATGTAATGAGCCTCATCACACGTGAAGACAGTGCAGTCATCGGCATGCTCAGAGGGCAGACAAGGGCATACGAACTCAAGAAGAAGATTGCCCGGTCCTCGCTCTACTGGAAGCCGGATTTCGCCCTTCAGATGTCTCTTACGTACGGCGGTTCTTCCCTGCCGCTGGCGGAGAGGAACTGGTACAGGACTGACGACTACGGGCTCTACATAACACTTGCCGTCAGCACGACGCTCTGGGACGGAGGAGTAAAGCTCAACGATGTGGAGAGGGCGTCAAGCGAGATACGGGGAACTCTTGCCGACTATGACAAGGGCATAGACGAACTGAGAAGTACGGCGGAAGAGAATCTTTCACAGGAGGAGCTCAGCCTCTCGAAGCTGGAATACTATGATATGAAAATCGAAACCGCTGAAGGGAAGCTCAACCTTCTTAAATCCCGGATGGACAGCGGAAGCATATCGAAAAAGGATGTATTGTCCAAGGAGATAGAACTCCTCACGCTTAAAATGACGGCAATACAGGAAAAGATCACCCTGACGCGTGCTTCCTATACTGTAGCCTACCTCACCGGAATCCTCGACTGAATTCGGCTCACCCCGGGAAACCGGGGTATTCCGGTTTACGTCCGGCTCCCGGGAATTTCTCTTCAGATACCCCGGCCTGTGCATCCGCACAATTCTGCACCGGACACGGCGATTGCTGAATCAGATGAAAATACAGGAAAACAGAAGCTTTCCGATGGAGCCGGAACAGCCGGAAGGCTTCCGGACAAAGCAGACAGAACGAAGGAAGCCGGATGACTACACTCTCTTCTCTGCTTCGTCCATAGCCTCTATGACCCTGTCGGTAAAGATATTGAACTTTTCATCATCCTTCTGCATCTCCGGATGATTCATATAGAATGAGATACTCCGCCTTATGCCTTCATGGAAGAGGACCGCAGTCTTCATTTCGGGAACAGTCCGCTTGAGCCTGGAGTTATCGAAGACAACGCTGTTGGCCTTGTCTCCGAGAAGTGCGCCCGTAAAGTCATAGCCGTACTTCCTTCCTGTGCGGCCGAGAAAGTCAGAGGGAACATATGAGGGCCGGAAAGCGACACCGAGTGCATCGGCAACCGTGGAATAGATCTGGTTCCATGTCAGAACTTCGTCTCCCGTTATATTGAATGCTTCCCCATAGGCATGTGGATTTCCCATGAGACCCGTGTAGCCGACTGCAAAGTCGCTGCTGTGCGTAAGTGTCCAGAGACTTGTACCGTCGCCCGGGACGATTACCCTCTTTCCATCCATCATTCTCTTCACAACGGCCCATGATCCGGCTTCACCGTGAAGTGCCAGCGGAAGAGAATATTCACTGTATGTGTGACTCGGCCTCACAACGGTGACATATGTTCCGTTCTCACCGTTTCTCTCCATGAGATAACGCTCACATGCTATCTTGTTTCTTGAATACTCCCAGTATCCGTTAAGGAGTGTCGTCCCCTCCGTTATCACATAGCCTGAACACGGTTTGAGATAGGCCGAGGCCGAAGACGTGAAGATATACTGCCGCGTCCGCCCTGAAAAAAGGCGCCAGTCACGCTCGGCATCGGAAAGCGTAAATGCCCTGAATTCAGATACGACATCGAATGTAAGGGTGCCGAGCTTCTGCTTCACATCGTCCGCGCTGTTTATATCTGCCTCGATCAATCGGACGCCCTGAGGAATCCTTTCCCTATGCTTTCCCCTGTTCAGGACCCATACATCCCAGCCTTCCGAAACCAGTCGCTTCACGACATACGTACTTATTACTCCGCTTCCGCCTATAACCAGTGCCTTCATATTCACCTCAGGCAGCATTGTAGCACAGAGAAAACGGATGACGCGAAAAAATAATTGTGGAAACATGAGGAAAAAGGTGCAAGAATATTCGGGAAAGACCTCATATAGTTCCGCTTGATGGTGCGGAAGTCTCTACGAGTCACCGAAGGCTCCGCTATGGGTTTCTGTGAATGGAGAAACTGTATGAGAATAATCAAAGGCAACATCATCGAGGCGAAAAGCCTCTCGGAAATCAGGACAATCGAACACGGTTACATAGTTCTGGACGACAGCGGGGTCATACAGAGTGTTTCTTCTCTCCGGCCCGAAACGGCAGATGCAGAGATAACAGACTACAAGGAAGCCCTGATTCTCCAGGGTTTCTCGGATATGCATATTCATGCACCTCAGTTCCCTTTGACCGGCATGGGAATGGACAGGCCGCTTCTTGAATGGCTCAATACCTATACCTTCCCGCTTGAAGCTCATTTCAGTGACACTGCATATGCCGGGAAGATATATTCCGCACTTGCCGACAAGCTTATCCGCAACGGAACGACACGGCTCTGTGCCTTCTCGTCCCTTCATACGGACTCTACCCTGATACTGATGGAAGAACTTGAGAAAAGAGGAATCACCGGCTATGTGGGAAAAGTCAACATGGACCGTAACGGCGGGAAAAACCTCGAGGAAACAACGGAGGAATCGGAAAGGGAAACACTGAGATGGCTTGACGGGTGTTCGTCATTCAGGCTCATCCACCCCATACTGACACCGCGCTTTACGCCTTCATGCACTGACGCTCTTCTTTCATTTCTCGGCAATCTTGCACAGGAAAGAGGTCTCAGGGTGCAGTCTCACCTTACGGAAAACACGGCGGAAATAGAATGGGTCAAATCACTTCATCCTGACTGCAGTGAGTATTGGGAGACATATGACAAATACGGTCTCCTGAAGGAGAATACACTGATGGCTCACTGTGTCCATTCGTCAGAGAGGGAGATGGATGCCATCAGGGAGAGAGGCGCAGTCGTCGTCCACTGCCCCGACTCGAACCTCAATCTTTCAAGCGGTACGGCAGAAGTGAAGAAGATGCTGAAAAAAGGCCTCAGGGTAACGCTCGGAAGCGACATTGCCGCCGGTGCCGAGATACGCATGTACCGCACGGCAGCTTCCGCCATACGCTCCAGCAAGATACGGAGAATGGGCGACAGCTACAGAACTGAAGCACTGACTGTCAGCGAAGCCTACTACCTGGCCTCATCTTCTGCTCATTTCTATTTCGGGGACAGGCCCGGCTTTGCTCCCGGGAACAGGCTTCACGCAGTCATTGTCGATGATTCATCATTCCCGGCTTTTCCGGAAAAACTGAGCCTTGAAGAAAGACTCGAGCGTGCACTCTACCTGATGGACGAAAGCAATATAAAGGCAGTCTGGGCGAACGGTGTGAATGTAGTGAAGAATACATGACAGCCTCCTAATTCTTCACTGTCATCCATTTCAATACCGGTTTGTGCTTCATGTTCTTCAAATTGAGCGCAAGTAGAAAACCGCGGTAATTATCCTCTGAAAAGTCTTTCAGGCTTTCACACGGTACATCTTCTCCATCAACGAGAAAATGAGTGAGAAATTCATTTCCGGCAAGAAACGTGAATGACGGGACGGGCGGACGGCGTCCTGCATAGTTCTTCCTTACCCATACTATTTCGTCTTCCCTCTTTTCTCCGCTGCCGGGATGGAGGGCATTGTATATCTCTGCAACTGCTCCCCTCCTTTCCAGTATCAGGGCAAAAACCGCATTACGGAAATTCTCTGTCTCCCTTTCCAGTCCAGTCATATTCAGTCTCCTGCATTTCAAAGGCTGAAAAAGGAAGAATTGTCAAAGAAAACAGCCGCATCTGCGGCTGAAAAGGAGGATTTGAAAATAATAATATGAAAAAAACTTTTTCTTTATCTGAGGCTAGAATAGCAGTTTTCTCTTCCTTGATAGTGAAGAAATGATGAAGAATGAATGTAGTTTCCTGCTATGAAAGAATTAATGCGCCGCCATAAAACTGTTGCCGCTTCCGCAGGGTAAATGAGGTCAGGCGCACAGGGATATGAGTAAGAGGATAAGCTCTCGTCAGCGGTCTCATGGCTATGCTGATCCTTATTGAACGACGGCTTCTGTTTCCTCATCCAGCGCCTTCTTCTCCTCATCCGAAAGAGGATACTTCTCAAAGAGGTCCGGTCTCAGTCTCCTTGTATCCTTCAGCGCCTCGAGGTGCTTCCATTTCTCGATTGCCCCATGGTTACCGGAGAGAAGAATCTCCGGAATTCTCTCTCCCCCGTACTCCACCGGTTTCGTATACTGGGGATACTCCAGGAGTATGTTCTCATGACTCTCATCCTCCGTTGCACCGTCACGGATGACACCGTCAAGGAGTCTCACAATGCTGTCGACCATCACTTCAGCGGCTGTTTCACCGCCGCTGAGGACGTAGTCTCCTATGGATATCATATCGTCAACGTGGTTCTCGACACGTCTGTCAACACCCTCGTAGTGCCCGCATATCAGAACAATGTCC
>CAVBWE010000004.1:0-4881 GCA_963598715.1 Sphaerochaetaceae bacterium
TCAGCAGAAGTACTGTCGGCATTCCCTCCACAAGCCAGTTGTAGAAGTTGTTGACGGCATTTGCAACCCTGTTGCCGTGGCGGCACGAAAGGTAAATCAGGAAGCCCAGGACAGTTCCGAGCACAATCGAGCAGATTGTGATGAGAATTGTTACTCCGGATCCCTCCAGGAAAAGCTTCCATCTGTTTTCCCTGATGAATGTCTTGTTGAATGACGAGATGAGCTTCTCGAAAAATGAGGCATCGGAAGAATCCTCTCCGATTACTACAAGGTTTATGGGAGTCGTGTAGTAGATATCTGAAAGTGTTCCGGTCTCGTTTCTTTCCTCACTTACCACGATGTTCATCCCGATGTCATATTTACCTGTCTCGACTCCCGGCGCAATGGCTTCGAACGGCACTTCATAGAATACGGGCTCATAGCCGTAGGCAAGGCAGAAGCGTGATATGAATTCGACATCGTATCCGGAGAGTTCTCCGTTCGAGACGAAGGAGAAGGGCTCGTAGCCGCCTTCGACTGCAATTGAAATCTGTCCTCTTTCTCCGGAGAAGGGATCAAGGGAGAAGGAGCTTGTCTCGGGGTCGAATGATTCTATCCAGTAGGAGTAGAGATAATCCGATGTTCCGTCCTCTTTTGAAGCTCTAATGAATTCGTTGAGCTCCTTCAGAAGTGTCTCCTTCTTTTCGTTGTTGCCGATGATGCATGTCGCATTTATGTAGCCCGCAACTTCATCAAGTGTTTCAAGTTCCGGATGGTTTGCCTTCTGGATGCCGTAGCTGACTCCCTCGATGAGATAGGCGTCGACCTTGCCCGAAGTCAGGGCATAGATCATGTCGTTGGGCATGGTGTAGTACTGGAAGGAGGTATCCGGAACACGGTCCTTTATGAGCTCTTCGTAGAGAACTGCCGTCTGTACTGCAATGTTCCTGCCGTTGAGCTTCTCTATCGGTGTAGCCTTGGGGTACTTTGCAGCAAGAAGGGGTAAAGCCAGAACAAAAAGAAGTGTGAGAAACAGAGCCGTCTTCTTCATTTCATTCCTCCTCAATCCACTTGAATGACATATCTATACGGTTGACGTAGCCGTCCGCGTCATCAACACGGTATTCCCTGAGCGAGGTAGCCTTGTCGCTGATGATCGAGAGGAAGAGTTCGTTGTCGCTCTTTGTCGCTTCAGCCGGCTCTCCCTTGTACTTTATGAAAAGGGAAAGCGTGTCGCTCTTCTCCGAATATTCGACTGTCGCGATTATGTCCGGATTCTCCTCGTAGTCTGCGATGTTGTTGATGCATATTTCCTCGAGTGCGATGCTGAGCTTGCTCAGTCTTTCACTCTCGATGAGAAGTTTTTCACCGTATCCCTGGAGTTCCTCGTTCATCGCCTCCACATCGAAGTCCGTTGACTCGATCTTGTAGGCGAGGGTCGTGAGACGCTGTATGAAGCGCCTTGTCTTTTCCTTCTTAGGATGGTCGAAGATTTCCTTCGGCGTACCCTGTTCGTAGATTCCGCCTTCATCCATGAAGAATATCCTGTTGGATATCTTGCGTGCAAAGTCCATCTCATGGGTGACGATCATCATCGTCGTCCCGGTCTTTGCAAGCATCTTGATTACCGACTGGACTTCTCCGATCATTGACGGATCCAGGGCGCTTGTGGGCTCATCAAAGAGGATGATTTCAGGGTCCATTGCAAGGGCACGTGCTATTGCCACACGCTGCCTCTGGCCGCCCGAGAGTTCATCGGGATAAGAGAAGACCTTCGTTGCCAGTCCTACGTTCGTCAGAAGTTCCATGGCCTTGTCATATGCTTCCTGCCGTCCTCTTCCGAGAAGGGTAATCTGCGGATTCATGATGTTTTCTATTACCGTCTGATGCATGAAGAGGTTGAATGACTGGAAAACCATCCCCATCTTCTTCCTCACCTCATTGAGGTCGCAGCCCTTTGCCGTGATGTCCTCACCGTCGACGATGATCTGGCCGTCTGTCGGCTCCTCGAGCATGTTTATGCATCTGAGCAGTGTGCTTTTTCCCGTGCCGCTCGGGCCTATGACTGCTATTACGTCGCCGCTGTTTATCGTGACGTTGATATCTTCAAGCGGACAGCAGTCGTCAAACTCCTTTCTTAAATGCCTAAGTTCAATCATGGCATAACCTTTTGGAAAAGAAAACTTTTCCCCCAAAAAATATTGCCGGAAACCCGGAGGCATGAGGTGCAAACTGCACCCGTGAAGCATGCACGATTAATTGTTCATAATTCGGGGGTATTTACAAGACTTTTCCTCAAAAAAACGGAATTTTTTACATTATTGTTATTTTTGTCCGGATATGGAGTTATAGCCGCTGCAGAAAGAAAAGGCCGTTCTCAGAAGGGAAGCGTTACAATCAGGGAGAAGGGCGTAATGCTGAGAGATGCCTTCTTTGAGAGCGTATGCAATGCGGGAACCGCAAGGCCGAAAACAGTGCCCAGTGCCGCACCTGCAATTACGTCCGTAAGAAAATGCGAACCCCCCATGACCCTCAGTGCTGCCGTTGCAGCTGCAGCCGAGTAGAGTGCGGCTGTGAGGGGAACCTTCCACGGGCTTTCGGGATTAATGCGGCAGAAAGTGTATGACACGAATGAGGCGGAAGCGAAGGCGACTGCCGTATGACCGGATGGAAATGACTTCTCCCAGTCATCCTTTTCATCCTCGGGGGGATTGTCGTAGTAGAGGTATGGCCGCTGGCGGGAGAAGGCACTCTTCAGTATTTCCTTGGCTCCCCATGTAAGAAGAAATGTCTCTGCGTACATTACGAGGGTTGTTCCGGCCGTCCTTTCACCGGAGAAGGCCGGAATGAGGGGACTCAGAACAAGAGCCGCGTCAAGGACGGTCGCGGCAGTGTCGAGGGATTTTTCGTAGGGATGCATGAAAAACCTGTCGAAGCTGTTGATGCTGCTTCTGTCAAGGGGAGTATATGCATGGAGAAGGAAGACGGAGAAAAATGCGCAAAGGAGGGCTGTGACGATTCTTTTTTTCATTTAGGCAAGTATATGACAGTTTCTCCTCAAAAAGAAAGGTGCCGTTTTCTGCGGCACCTTCATGCTCGGGTAGAATCTTATCTGATTCTCAGCTCCGTCTCCGTATCGAAGAACCTTGCCTTCTCCATATTGACGAGCAGTGAGACCTTCTCTCCGACCGTCGGGATGACGGAAGGATCGATCTTTCCCACGATGTTTGCATTGTCTGTCGTGACATAAACCTGGGTTTCGCTTCCGAGAGGTTCGACAACGCTTACGTTTCCGTTGATTGTCTTGCCTTCCTGCGTAACGTGCGAGAACTCGACATCTTCAGGCCTTATGCCGAATGTCACCTTCTTGCCGACATATGGTGCAAGGAACTTTGCCTGTGCATCAGTTACATCAAGGGTAAAGGATTCGCTTCTGAGGAATGTCTTTCCGTTTTCCTTGACACAGTCGACAACCATGAAGTTCATCGGTGGCGATCCGATGAATCCTGCGACAAACTTGTTGTCGGGCTCGTTGTAGAGTTCCATCGGTCCGCCGATCTGCTGGATGACGCCGAGCTTCATGACGACAATCTTGTCGGCCATCGTCAGCGCTTCAACCTGGTCGTGCGTGACATAGATCATCGTCGCCTGGAGCCTGTTGTGGAGGTTGGAGATTTCCGCTCTCATCTGAACACGCAGTTTTGCGTCGAGGTTTGACAGAGGTTCGTCGAAGAGGAAGACCTTCGGATTACGTACGATTGCACGTCCGACAGCAACACGCTGTCTCTGTCCGCCGGAGAGAGCCTTCGGCTTTCTCTCCAGGAGAGCCTCGATGTCGAGAAGCTTTGCAGCCTCCCTTACTCTCTGGTCGATCTCTTCCTTCGGAAGCTTTCTGATCTTGAGACCGAATGCCATGTTGTCATAGACGGTCATATGAGGATAGAGAGCATAGTTCTGGAAGACCATTGCGATGTCCCTGTCCTTCGGGGGAACGTCGTTCATGACCTTGCCGTCGATGGTGAGTGTGCCGGATGAAATGTCCTCAAGACCGGCGACCATTCTGAGGGTCGTACTCTTACCACAGCCGGAAGGGCCGACAAGAACAACAAATTCCTTGTCTTCGATTTCGATGTTGACGTTGTCTACTGCCTTGACGCCGCCATCGTAAATCTTGCAGATGTTTTTAAGACTTACTGCAGCCATTTACTTCTCCTTCTTTGAGTCTGTAATCATTTTCCATAAAAAAACTCCGAAATACAAAGCCTTTCAGATTTTTTCTGAAAAATCTTTGTCTTGAAATCTGCTTCCGGATTATTTAAAATGACTAAAAAGGAAAATTCAGTCAAAATGCCCAGGATATTCTCCCAAGCCGAACGTGACAGGATAGAAAAGAGCCTTCTTGATGCTGCCCGGGACTGTCTTTCGCTGTACGGAGTCAGACATACGAGCGTGGACGAGATAGTCCGCCGTGCCCATATCGCAAAGGGCACATTCTATCTCTTTTACGATTCAAAGGAAGAGCTCTTTCTTTCTCTGGCCGGTTCATTTGTGACGGGGCTTGAGACATGGTACCCCGAGATGCTTCAGAATCTTGACGAGAACCATATCGTCACTTCACTTACCGCAATCCTCTTCAGGACGGCCGAGCGTTTTCTTGATGAAGGCATATACAGGCTCCTCGACAGCGAGAACGCGGCACTCATCAGAAGAAAGGTAAGCGAGGAAAGATACCTTCAGATGCAAAAGGACATCGGGGAGAGCTTTTACATGCTCTTCTCATATTTCTCGATAGACGACAGTGAGGAAATATCGAAGTTCATGAAGGCATACAGGGCAGTCCTGATTCTGTTTCTGAGAGAGGAGGAGAGAAAGGAGATGCTTGCTGCGGCAGAAACCCTTATC
>CAVBWE010000005.1:0-5621 GCA_963598715.1 Sphaerochaetaceae bacterium
CAACCTTCCCGTAACGGAGGTTGTCGGTGCTGTCCTCGATGCCGAGGGCTATCATCATGTTGTAAAGCTCTTCATTACTGTATATCTCGGTACGTTTCTTTCCGTATACGTTTACAATCTTTCCCCTGAGGGCGAAGACCGCCTGGGTATCTGCATTGCGGCTCTTCGTGATTGTTCCGGCAGCCGAATCTCCCTCGGTAAGGAAGATCATGGAGTTCTCGGCATCATCCTTGTGGGACTGGGGATATGAATTGAGGTGATAGCGGCATTCCTTGAGCTTGGGTATGTTGATTGCGACCCTCTTGCTCTTCTCCTTTGCACCGTTCTTGAGCGCCGCCTCCTCCTTGTGGACGCGTTCGTTGCTGACAATCTTCTCCTCAAGGCCCTTTGCAATCTCACGGTTCTTCATGAGAGCATCAACAACCGCTTCCTTGACCTCGCTGACTATCCAGCTCCTGACATCCGTATTGCCGAGCTTGTTCTTCGTCTGGCTTTCGAAGACCGGATTCTGTATCTTGATGGCGACAGTAGCAACGATGCCGTCCCTGATTTCAGGCGCTGCCCATGACTTGTGGAAATATTCGTTTATGCCCTTGAGGATACCTTCCTTGAAGGCCGCTTCGTGAGTTCCGCCGTCGCTGGTATACTGCCCGTTTACGTAGCTGTGATACTTTTCACCGTAGCCGTCAGTATGGGTGAACGAGAACTCCAGATGCCGGTTCTTGAAATTGATGAGGGGGTATAGTCCCGTGTTGCCGAGCGTCTTCTTCACAAGATCCATCAGCCCGCCCTGAGAACGGATTATCCTGCGGTTGAAATCTATCGTGAGGCCCTTGTTGAGGTAGGCATAGTTCCAGAGCCTCTCCGTGACGTATTCCTCGTTGTAGGCATATTCACCGAATATGGCGGGATCGTCATCGGGAATGAAGGAAACAAACGTGCCGTTGCTCTCGTCCGTCTTTCCCCTCTTCTCCTCCGTAAGCTTTCCCCTGACGAAGGATGCATACATATACTCCCCGTCACGAAAGCTTTTTATCTCGAAGAACCTGGACAGGGCATTGACGGCCTTTGTTCCGACACCGTTGAGCCCCACGGAATACTGGAAGGCCTCATTGTCATATTTCGCACCGGTATTGATGACTGAGACGCAGTCGATGACCTTGTTGAGGGGAATACCGCGTCCGTAGTCCCTTACGGAACACTTTTCCCCGTTCAGCGTCACGGTTATCCTTGATCCGTGCCCCTCCATGAACTCATCGATGGAATTGTCTATGACTTCCTTGAGCAGGATGTATATGCCGTCATCGGGATGAGAACCGTTTCCGAGTCTCCCGATGTACATTCCGGGCCGCTGTCTTATGTGTTCGATGGAAGACAGTGTCCTGATGTTGCTTTCTTCGTATGCCATATAGGCAAGTATAGCTTAAAGAAAGGCGGGTTATCAAATGCAGGAGACTGTTTTTTGCATTTTTCCGTACAGCCTTTCCTGTTCTCCTCAAAGCCCTCCGTTATGGTATTTTATCCGTTAAGCTGATATACTCGCGCCATGAGCAAATATCCTTTTGATGTAATAGAACCCAAGTGGCAGAAATACTGGGAAGAAAACGGAACTTTCAGGACAGTCGAGGACGAAAGTGTCCCGAAGGAGAAAAGAGCCTACATCCTCGATATGTTCCCCTACCCCTCAGGGGCGGGACTTCATGTCGGGCATCCCGAAGGCTATACTGCAACGGACATCTATTCACGCTATCTGAGGATGAAAGGCTACAATGTTCTTCATCCCATGGGATTCGATTCCTTCGGCCTTCCCGCCGAGAACTATGCCATAAAGACGGGAACGCACCCCTATGTGACGACACAGCGCAACATAGAGAACTTCCGCCGCCAGATCAAGTCACTCGGCTTCTCATATGACTGGGACCGCGAGATATCGACATGTGACAGTGACTACTACCGCTGGACACAGTGGATTTTCCTCCAGCTCTACAAGAAGGGACTGGCATATGAAGCCTTCACTCCCATCAACTGGTGTCCGAGCTGCAAGACAGGGCTCGCCAACGAGGAAGTGAAGGAAGGACGGTGCGAACGCTGCGGGAGCAGGGTCGAAAAGAAAAACATCAGACAGTGGATGCTGAGAATCACCGCATATGCCGAGGATCTGCTTAAAGGCCTGGACGACCTTGACTGGCCGGAATCGGTAAAGTCAATGCAGCGCAACTGGATTGGAAGAAGCGAAGGAGCCTCGGTCCTGTTCCAGATCGAGAACAGCCAGGATACTCTTGAAGTATATACGACACGCTGCGACACGCTCTTCGGTGCAACCTACATGGTAATTGCTCCGGAACATCCCCTGAGGGAAAAACTTACGACTCCGTCTCAGAAAGAGGAAGTCGAAAGGTACATAGAGGAGGTCAGGCACAAGTCGGACCTCGAGAGAACCGACCTTGCGAAGGAAAAGACCGGAGTCTTCTCCGGCTCCTATGCCATCAACCCCATCAACGGAAAGAAGCTTCCCGTCTGGATTGCCGACTATGTATTGATATCATACGGAACGGGAGCCATCATGGCGGTACCTGCACATGATGAAAGGGACTGGGAGTTTGCCAAGAAGTTCGGCCTGCCGATAATCGAAGTCCTCAAGAGTGATGTCGATGTCCAGGAGCAGCCATGGACAGAGGACGGTATCCATGTCAATTCCGGATGGCTTGACGGCCTCAACCGGAAGGATGCAATCGAAAAGGTCCTTCAGTATCTGGAGGAGAACAGGCTCGGGCACAAGGCGGTGAACTACAAGCTGCGGGACTGGGTCTTCTCACGTCAGCGCTACTGGGGAGAACCCATTCCGCTCATCCACTGCCCCAGGTGCGGAATCGTTCCGGTAAGGGAAGAAGAGCTTCCGCTGACGCTTCCGCAGGTTGCAAAGTATGAACCCAGCGGTACCGGAGACAGCCCTCTGAGCAAGGTCGACGAATGGGTCAACTGCACATGTCCGGAGTGCGGGGGAAAAGCAAGGAGAGAGACAAACACGATGCCGCAATGGGCCGGTTCTTGCTGGTATTTCCTCAGATACATCGATCCGAAGAACAGCAGCCGCTTCGTCGGAGAAGAGAAGGAAAAGTACTGGATGCCGGTATCTCTCTATGTCGGAGGGGCCGAACATGCCGTTCTCCATCTTCTCTATTCGCGTTTCTGGCACCATGTGCTCTATGATCTGGGTTATCTTTCGACACCTGAACCGTTCCAGAGACTCATAAATCAGGGCATGATCACGTCATTTGCCTACCAGAGGGGAAACAAGAGCCTCGTTCCTGCAGACAATGTCGAGGAAAGGGAAGGAAAATACTACGCCCGGGATGACGGCGAGGAGCTGACACAGGTCATTGCAAAGATGAGCAAGTCCCTCAAGAACGTCATCAACCCGGATGACTACATCCGCTCGTACGGTGCCGACTCGGTGAGAATGTACGAGATGTTCATGGGACCGCTTACGGAAAGCAAGCCATGGGCAACAGCAGGATTCATCGGAGTATACCGCTTCATCGAAAAGGTGTGGAAACTTGCCACGGAGAAGGAAATCAGGGACGAAGAACCGTCTAAAGAGCTCGACAGCCTTATGCACAAGACGATAAAGAAGGTGACACAGGACACATCCACGCTCTCCTTCAATACGGCAATATCGCAGATGATGGTCTTCGTCAATGAACTCACGCGTTCGCCTTTCCTTCCGAAGACATGCCTGGAAAACCTTGTACTCCTGCTCTCTCCATATACACCTCACCTTGCGGAGGAACTCTGGGAAAGGCTGGGACACACCATGAGCGTATCGAAGGAATCATGGCCGGAGTACGACGAAGAGAAGACGAAGGATGACTCAATCACCCTCGTGGTCCAGGTAAACGGAAAGGTGAGATCCAGAATCACCATGCCTTCAGGCTCGGACCGGGACGAACTTCTCAAGGCCGCAAGGGCGGACGGGAACGTACAGAAGTGGATAAGCGGGAAGGAGACGGTGAAGGAAATCGTCGTACCCGGAAAGCTTGTCAACATCGTAGTGAAATAATTGATACGGGGGTCTCAATGAGGCCTCCGGGATAACATGAACGATAACAGGGACAGTTTCAGAAGAGGCGTCACCGACGGAATAAGTGTCGCCATAGGATATTTTGCCGTCTCATTCACACTCGGCATCAGTGCATCGCGCGCATCAATCAAGTGGTACCAGAGTGCCCTGATGAGTGCACTCAACTATACATCCGCCGGTCAGGCTGCAGCCATAGACATAATGAAGGAATCCGGATCCGTCTGGGTTCTGATGGCTTCAACGCTTGTCATCAACCTGCGCTATCTTCTTATGAGTGCTGCCCTCGCAGTAAGGCTTTCCCCTTCCACCGGTACGGGAAAGAGAATGCTGATGGCAGCAGGTGTCACTGATGAGATATTCGGTCTGGCGTCGGCACAGAAATATCCGCTGAACCCCATGTACAACGCCGGTGCGATGGCGGTTGCCTGCCCGGGATGGGTCCTCGGAACGGCCCTGGGAGGAATCATGGGCGAGGTGCTTCCGCCGCTTCTTACATCGTCCCTTTCACTGGCACTCTATGCAATGTTCCTTGCAATAATCATTCCGCCTGCAAAGGAAAATCCCGTCATCGGAGCGGCAATTGTGCTTTCAATGCTCCTGAGTCTTTTCTTCGACAGAAATGAGCTTCTCGACAGGATCTCATCGGGAATGAAGGTCATAATAATAACGGTCCTCGTTTCAACGCTTCTTGCCCTCTTCTTTCCGCTGAAGGAAAACACACTCGAGGAGAAAGACAATGAGTGACACATACATATATATATCGATACTTGCCATAGCAGCAGTTACATATCTCATAAGGGTCATACCGCTTCTTCTTCTTAAAAAACCGATAAGAAACGTCTTCTTCCGTTCCTTTCTCTACTATGCGCCGTACGTCACGCTGAGCGCCCTCACATTTCCTGCCATCCTCAATGCCACGGGGTCCTTCCCGGCTTCCCTCACAGGCTTCCTCGTTGCCCTTCTCTCCGCATTCCTGGGTCTGGGACTTCCGGTTACAGCCGCAGCCGGCTGCATCAGCGCCCTTCTCGTACTGCTCGTCATTTAGGTCCAGGGGTAAAACCGGCGTCCTGCTGCTTTACCGGGATTTGACGAATGAAACCTCACAGGAAGGAATTTATCCGACAGAAGTCCGTATATCTTCCACCTGACCCCCCCGAAGACAGTGAAATGTAAAGGAATTCCAACACAATTGTCAAAAAAATTTAAAAATTGTTTTAAATAAAACAGAAATAACGTTGGAAATGCAATAAAGTGGCATTGTAAAAAGAAAACACTCTAAAAAAGAAGGAATATAAAAATGAAAAAAATTATCGCTTTTGCTCTTGCACTTATCGTCGCAACCTCGCTCTTTGCAGCAACTGCATATGGCTATGACCATACAGACGATGCTCTCTATGTAAACACATCAACAGATGAAGCCAACGGATATACGAAGGCTGCTTCAGGAACGACAGATACGGATCTTGCACTCCAGCTCAAGAGAACTCCCATCTACACTTTCGGTATCACGAACGGTGCTCTTTCAGGTGCAGTCGATTAC
>CAVBWE010000006.1:0-4192 GCA_963598715.1 Sphaerochaetaceae bacterium
TTCAGTATTGCGTGGGCGGCTGCATAGTCCCAGATGAAGCAGGGTTCGTTAATCGACGCCGCGATATTGAAAAAGAGGCAGGGTGCCAGAATCTGGAGTATCTGGGAACCGAAAATCCTGATTTTTCCCGTGTATGAGGAAAAATCGACCCGGCGCACCATGCTTGAGGAGACTGCAAGCTGCCTTATGTTTTCCTTGTCTCCCTCCGCAGTGAGCACTCTTCCGTTTATTGTGGGCTTTTCTCCCGGATTGAGGCGCAGCAGAAGTCCGTCAGGAGTTCCCCTTCCGAAACGGGGCGCAAATATTATGGCACCGCACGGTGAGAAGGATGAATCGAGAATGCCGAGTGCCGTACAGAATGACGGAAGTCCCTGTGAAAAGACATCCGTGCCGTCAATGGGGTCAAGAACAAAGGTATAGGGCGCATTGTCGTGTCTCTCGCATACCTCTTCCTCCGTTATGATTCCTGCCTCGGGAAAGAGTGATTTCAGAAGAAGGACTATCTCATGCGATATGCCGAGGTCCACCTGAGTTACCGGAGAAGAATCTTCCTTGTATGAAACATGAAGCGATGACTGTTTCCTGACACTCCATTGCCCCATTTCGACTATCTTTTTTTCCACCAGATCCAGCCTGGCCTTATCAATCACAATTGAGGTGTCCATGATATTTATGCTATATTTCCCCTTAATGCCGGATATAGAAACTACAGTACTAGATTATATTAAGAAAAGCTCGGCTTACAAGGCGTACATTGAAAAACCGTCCTCGGTCATTGATGCCGATTCGCTTTCCCTCTATCCCCTGAGCCGTTTCATAAAGGCGCTTTCTGACAGGAGAAAAGGGCGTGTTGTAGTAGTATCGCCGACAGAGGATGAAGCCAGGGGCATATATGAGGATCTCTCGGACATTTCAGACAGGGCAGTCATCCTTATTCCCTCGGACGGCAGGACGCTCTACAGCGAGGAAGCGGGAAGCATTCCGAATTACGCCAGAAGAAGGGAAGAGGAGAGATTCATCGACACGGAGAAAAGCATCACGCTGCTGTCTCTGAGGTCCTTCACGTCCCCCTTCCTTTCCGAGAAGACACTTTCGCGTTTTTCATGTACCCTGAAGTGCGGAGAGGAAATCGATGAAGATAAGCTCTCATCCCTTCTTGCCGGAAGCGGCTACTACCGGAGTGCAGCTGCAGCCGAGGAGGGAACATATACGCTTCGCGGAGAGATAATAGAAATCTGTCCGTTCTCTTCCGACAGGAAATACCGCATATATCTTGACTGGGATAAAATCGGAAGAATCGTTTCCGTTTCGCTCTCCGATGAGACGAAGACACGTTCAATGCGCTCCGTCCGGATTCCTCTTGCTCCCGGAAATACCGCCGAAGAAGAGGAAAGCATACACATAACGGACCTTCTGAAAAGCGATGACTATTTCATCATAACGTCAGACGAGAAGATTCAGGCGTCGTTCCGTGCACTCCAGAATGAGGCTAAGGACCGCTTCAGGGAAGCCTACAGAATAAGGGAAAACGTTACACTTCCGGAAAAGTATCTTCTTTCATGGTCCGATTTCCGCTCCGGCCTCAAGTGCGGTACCGTCATTCATGAAATCATGAAGAACAGCTTCCATCACTTTCAGGTGGAACCGTCGCATTCCTATTTCGGTAATATAAAGTTCTTCCGTGACGAGGCGGAATCCATGCTCTCTTCGGGATGGCGGATATGCATTCTTGCGCCCAGCTCTGTTCAGAAGGCGAGGCTTGACAGCGTCCTGGGCTCTCTCGGAGTCGAGATATCCGTATCGGAGATAGAGACGGGATTCCTGCTTCCCCAGATAAAGACTGCCGTCATTCTGGATCAGGAGATATTCGGCCGGAAAAAGAGAAGGGCAAGGACGGTTGTCGAGACTGTGTCGAGTCCCCTCGATTCATTTGTATCCCTGAAGCCCGGAGACTATGTCGTTCATATAAACTACGGAATAGGTCAGTTCGAGAAGATTGAAAGGGTCAGGTCCGGCGAGACGGAGCGCGACTACATAAAGATCCGCTATAATGCCTCCGAGACCCTCTATGTCCCGATTGAACAGGCAAACCTTGTACAGAAGTACATAGGAAATGACGGGAAACCGCCGAAACTTGATTCGATGGGAAGCCAGAACTGGTCGAAGAAGAAGGAGAAGGCGAGAAAGAACGCAGAGGAACTTGCGGGTGAACTGGTTCATCTGTATGCGCTGAGGGAGCACTCTCCGGGCTATGCCTTTGCTCCGGATACCGACTGGCAGGTTACCTTCGAAGCTTCATTTCCGTTTACGGAGACTCCTGACCAGCTCAAGTGCATTGACGAAATCAAGGCCGACATGGAGGCTCCAAGGTGCATGGACCGTCTTGTATGCGGTGATGTCGGATACGGAAAGACGGAGATTGCATTCCGTGCAGCCTTCAAGGCAGTCATGAGCGGCAAGCAGGTGGCATTTCTTGCGCCTACCGTGATTCTTGCCCAGCAGCACTACGAGAATTTTCTGAGGCGTGTTGCGCCGTATCCTGTAAAGAGCGGCCTCTGTACCCGCTTTGTTTCCCCTTCAGATAACCGGAGGGTCATGGAAGGCATCAAAAACGGCACGATCGACATACTCTTCGGAACCCACAAGATACTCTCGAAGACCACGGTCTTCAGCGACCTGGGACTTCTGATCGTCGATGAAGAGCAGCGCTTCGGTGTCAGGGACAAGGAAAGGATAAAGGAGATGAAGAGCTCGATTGACTCTCTCACTCTCAGCGCGACTCCGATTCCGAGGACGCTCTATATGTCGCTTCTTAAAGTGAGGGACATGTCGCTTCTGACAACTGCACCGCGCGAGAGGCTTCCGATTGAAACCTTCATAGGCGAGTATGATGCCCCGGTTGTGAAGAAAGCCATCGAAACGGAACTTGAAAGGGGAGGTCAGGTCTTCTATCTTCATAACCGCGTTGAGGATATAGAAGAGGTGGCTGCATCTCTCAGGACTCTTGTACCCTCGGCAATAGTCGAAACGGCACACGGCCAGATGGAGAGCGAGAGGATGGAGGAGGTAATGCACCGCTTCATATATGAAGGCGTGCAGATACTTGTCTCCACCACGGTCATAGAGAACGGAATAGATATACCCAATGTGAACACGATAATCGTTGACAGGGCTGACAGGATGGGCCTGGCCCAGCTCTATCAGCTTCGCGGCCGTGTAGGACGAAGTGACAGGAAGGCTTACTGCTATCTTCTCTATCCCGACGGGATGAACCTCAAGGCCGATGCGATAAAGAGGCTGAAGGTACTGAGCGAGAACACCGGGCTCGGATCGGGTTTCAAGGTCAGCATGAAGGACATGGAACTCAGGGGTGCGGGGAATATCCTGGGGCGTGAACAGTCGGGACACCTTGAGGCCGTAGGACTTGATATGTACCTCAAGCTTATAGAGGAAGAGATAGACAGGATTACCAGAAGCGGAGAGCCCAGGCCGATGGAGACGCTTCTCCAGCTTGACTATACGGGTTTCATACCCAATTCCTACATTGCTGATCCCTCGGAGAAATTCGAACTTTACAAGAAGATTGCATCCGTAACGACCGAGGCTCAGCTTGACGGTCTCAAGAGCGAGATTGAAAGGCGTTACGGGGAGGAGCCGGAGGAGGTGGAGAACCTCTTCTCGATAGCTGAAATAAAGATTGTATGCCGTCTTCTCAGAATCTCATCGCTCAAGGAATACAGGGGAGTAACAGATGTCATCTTCGACGAAGTCGCCATCCTCAATCCCCAGAAGGTAGTATCACTGATCACACTCTCGGGAGGAAGGGTACGTCTTGACCCGAAGATGTTCAATCATATCACCATAGAAACCGGAACGGTATCACTTAGGGATAAGGCCGTTCTGATACTTGAAACCCTGAGGAGACTGTTATGACAGAGGAAGATGAACTGCTTGAAAAACTTAGGAAGATAGAAGTACGGGAAGGAAAGGAAAGGACGATCAAGAGTTATGTCCTGAGAAACAACGTGCTCGAGGAAAGGGAGAAGAATGCGGTGCTCAAGTGGGCCGCAAAGTACTGTCTTTTCTATAGGGACGAGAAACTCGACTTCGGAAAAATCTTCTCCAACAGCCATGACACCGTCATTGAGATAGGATTCGGAAACGGAGAGGTGACATCACAGATGGCTTTGGT
>CAVBWE010000007.1:0-5318 GCA_963598715.1 Sphaerochaetaceae bacterium
GTTTTTGGGCCTTAATTCGTTCTGGAAAAGTATTTTAGGACAGTCTGGGGGGGGGGTATTTTCTGAAGAGTGATTATCTCTGACTGATATTGTGCAAGGCGGAAAGACGGAAACGGCCGGAAGAAGCGGATGCTTTCCTCCCGGGTGGAGAATGATAAGGGTGAAGAAGCATGGAAAAAGGAAAGAATGAATACCTGAAGCCTCTCTTGAAAGTGGCACTTCCCCTGTGGCTGTACTATATTCTTCAGACCCTGTATGGAGTCTCGGACCTTTTCTTTGTCGGAAGATGGACTGATGTTGCCTCCCTTGCCGGTGTTGCAGTCGGGAGCCAGATACTGTATGTGCTTGTTGTTCTCCTCAGCGGTTATGCCTCCGGAATCTCGGTGTACATGAAAAAGCGGTACGACAGCGGCGAAACTGCCGAAACGGAGAAGGCACTCGGGACAGCCACGCTTTTCTTCTTTGCCGGTTCTGTCCTTCTTTCCGTCATTCTCTATCTTGCTTCAGGTTTTCTTGTTTCTCTTGCGGCAGTACCGCCTCAGGCATTTGACGAGACGAAGGAGTATCTGAGCATATGCTTCATTTCCCTTCCTTTCATTACGGCTTATATAATCCTGATTTCGCTTTGCATGACGGTCGGAAAGAAACGCAGCCTGATCCTCAACATGGTGTCAGGCGCCGCGATGAACATGCTGCTGGACTATGTCTTTGTTGTCCGGTTCAAGCTCGGCGTCAGCGGTGCCGCTTACGCCACGACGCTGAGTCATCTTTTCTGTGCCGTTACAGGCTTCATTGTCATACGGAGAATGAAGACAGGAATACATCTCAGGGCAGAGTATCTCAAGTTTGACAGGAAAACCATCATGGACATGCTCAGTACCGGACACTCCGAGGCAGTCCAGAATGCAATCGTGCGGCTTGCCCTTCTCTTTGTTACCGGCATCATCAACAGAAGGGGACTTGCCGATGCCGCAGCATTCGGAATCGGAGAGAGAATAGTGACTCTTGCCCTTCTTTTCCCGCTTGCCGTCCGTAACGCAGTTATTGATATATGCCGGGAACTTCTTGTTCCGGGACAGAAGAAAATCAGGCAGGCAAGAAAGACGAACGAGACTGCGCTCCTTCTTGTTCTTGTCGCGGGCATCATTTCAGTTGTCCTTGTAAGGCTGCATTCTGCTGAAGCTGCTTCCATCTTCACTTTCGACCGGGAGGTGCAGAGGAAGGCAGGCGAGTACCTTGCCGGCTACTGCTATGAGATACTTTTTGCCGGAGTGCATTATGTTTTCACTGCATACATGATTTCTTCCAGGATGGCAAGCCTTGCCGCCGTAAACAACATCATTGCGGTTGTCTTCTTCAGGGTACCCTTTGTCTACGTCGTCTCCCTTGTATACAGGTACAGCATGTATGAACTCGGCCTGGCATCCACAGCCGGCTCTGCAATATCTGCACTTATCGGGGTTTTCATCTATTTCTATGTGACACGCAGAAAGAAACGCATTGAGCCTCCTTCCCGGTAGTCTTGTAAGAGAATATCTTTTGTGATACTAACTTCTCATGGAAAAAAATCTGACTGAAAAAAGCGTACTGAAAACGCTTATCAGCTTCTCGCTTCCGTTTCTGGCGTCATACTTCCTGCAGACTCTCTACGGCATGGCCGATCTCATGATAATCGGTTTCTATGAGGGGGTTTCAAGCACAACAGCCGTGGCGACAGGCTCCCAGGTCATGCATATGGTCACGGTCATGATTGTCGGACTGTCGATGGGAGCAACTGTCGCCATATCGCATTCAGTCGGGGCCGGGGACATGGAGGCGGCAGAAAGGAATGTCGGGGGAACAGTCGTTCTTTTCTCGCTTGTTGCGGTTGTCCTGACAGTTGTCCTTTCGTTCTGTGTAAACATGGTAGTGAAGGTGATGAGTACCCCGGCCGAAGCAGAGGCCGGAACAGCGGCCTATCTGAGGGTGTGCTTTCTCGGTATTCCGTTCATCACCGCATACAATATCATAAGCGGAATTTACCGCGGTCTGGGTGACAGCCGTACCCCCATGTTCTTTGTGCTTATCGCATGCATTATGAACATATTCCTCGATATTTTCTTCATGGGGCCGTTATCACTCGGAGCGGCGGGAGCAGCCCTGGGGACAACAGTTTCGCAGGCAGGCGCCGTGTGTGCTGCGCTGATACACCTGGGACGCAGGAGGACAGGAATAAGGGTTAGGAAGGAATATCTTGTCCTGGACAGAAAGACTGTTCACCCGATACTGACCGTCGGCATTCCCGTTGCCCTTCAGGATACGCTTATTCAGATTGCATTCATCATCATTACGGTCATAATGAACAGACGCGGTCTGACCGATGCCGCTGCAGTCGGAATAGTGGAGAAGGTTATTTCATTTCTTTTCCTTGTGCCTTCGTCTCTTCTTTCCTCCGTTTCTGCCATTGCGTCACAGAACATCGGGGCAGGGAAGGCCGGCAGGGCAAGGGAGACCCTGTTCTGGGCACTTCTCATCGCCGTTTCCTTCGGCCTTGCCGTTTCGATTGCAATACAGTTTACTTCTGAAGGTGTCGTGTCTCTCTTCACGAGTGACGAAAGCGTGATAAAAAGCGGCGGAGAATATCTCCGTGGATATGTGTTCGACACCATATTTGCCGGCATACACTTCTCGTTCAGCGGCTATTTCTGTGCCGTCAGCATGGCAGGGATCTCATTTCTCCACAACATCATATCAATAGTTCTTGCCCGGATTCCGGGAGTATACCTTCTTTCGCAGATGTACCCGGACAACCTTTTTCCGGTCGGGCTTGCAACTGTCTCCGGCTCCGTTCTTTCGTCCCTTATCTGCATAACTGCCTATCTCATCATCAGAAGAAGGGAAGAAAGAAGCTAATCCTTTTCCCCGATGACCTTTTTGTAGGGAGCAAGCATGCCCTTCGTCATCATGCCGGCGTTCTTCTTCATGAAGGATCTGTTTCTCATTAGGGCACCTGCAAGAAGAAGGCCCATCATCTTTCCCCTCTGTTTCTGCGGGAAGTCGTAGTAGCCGTTATCCCTGTAGAATCTGTGGTCATCCCTCATGATTCCCCTCATCACCCATATAAGATCACGGAATATCTTCATGCCGCCGACGCCGTAGAACATCTGGGGCTTTGTGTATCCGGTTTCAAGGGCATGCGAGAGATTCTTCGAGAGTTTCCTGATTCCTTCCGTGTCCTCTGCCATCCCTGCCAGATAGTTTCGTCCGACATCACTTCTTGCTTCAAGAACCTCCCTGAGGTTGTCTTCTTCCGCCATTCTTCCATTGATGATGTAGCCGATGCTCTTACCCTGGCTTACTGTCCTGTGTCCGTTATAGAAGCGCCTGTCATCATAGTTCTTGAATACAGGTCCCATCGAGTGGTCGGTCGGCGTGAATGCATAGACAACTGCATCGGACGAGAGTATTTCGTCTTCAAGAAGATGCTCGAAGCCGTCCCTGTAGACGCACTTTCCCTCAAGGGCGCACCTCAGGCATCCCAGACATCCTCCCCTGAATGCAAAGGACGACAGATCAACTGTCTTCGTTCTGTATGGGAATATGGCCCCGAAGAGCCCTGTCATCTTCAGAAGCCTTTCCTTTCCGTATGTGGAGTCGATGACAAGAGTCACTGTATATCTGTCGCTTTTCTCCGTGCTTTCCGCTTCCGTTGTGATGTCAGGAAGGGCATATTCATCTTCCTTCTTCTCTGCCTTGCATTCCGTTATGCCGTTTTCAAGTGCCCAGAGGGTCCTCCTGAAGAAGGATACGAGTTCCTTTCTCCCTTTTTCCGCAAGAAGGTCCTCCATGTCCATGGAATGGCCTTCGATGAAGCTGAAACCGAGGTCAAGAAGGTTTTCCTTGAGCCACCTGTGGGCCGTCGTGTCGTAGAAGTGCTTGCTTGTAGTTATGATTGTCGCAGCCCTGGACGTGAAGGATAATCCCTTCTCCTTCAGCATTCTTATGAAGTAGTGAAGCTGACTGGGAGCCATGAATGTATATACCGGGAAGGAGAAGATGATGAGCTCTGCATTCCCGATGGAAGTGGAAATTTCCGCAAGCCGTTCTTCGTTTATTTTTCTTGAGACTCCTATGTCGATATAGTCGAAGCTTTCCTCGGGAAACTTCTTTTCAAGGTATAGCGAGCTCTGGAGCGTGACTGAATTCTCTTTCTTCGGAGAAGCATTGAGTACAAGTATCTTCATGCCTTCCATTCTACAGCAGTGATGACTTTAATCAAACAGGAAAAGGCTGGAACGATATGTCTGTTGACATGCATTCTGCAGTTCATATAATAAATGAGAATTATTCAATGCGTCCGGAAGATAAACATTATTGATGGAGGTGTGTATGCTTGGCGTCCTTATGAACACTTTCATGAAAGTTGCGGAGAAACAGAACTTCACGAAAGCCGCAGATGAACTCGGAATGACCCAGCCTGCCGTCTCTCATCAGATCCGCCAGCTTGAGGATGAGGTGGGGCACAGACTCATCATCCGCAGCAGAAGCGGATTGAAACTCACCGCAGAGGGAGAGATTGTCCTCAAATATGCACGCAGGGTCTATGCCCTGAATGAAAAGATGCTTCTGGAACTTGCAGGAGGAAGCAGGCTGCTCTCCGTTCTCCGTGTCGGAATAACGCATACATGCGAGAGCAATCTTACCGCCGCATCCCTGGCGAAGGTGTCATCTGCACACAAGGGACTGCGTATTACGCTTACTTCTGATACCATAAATAATCTTTATGATAAGCTTGAGTCATATGAACTTGACCTTGCGGTTATCGACGGCCCTGTTCCCGACATGCGCTTCTCGTCCGTGCTGCTTGATACGGACTATCTTGTGTGTGTCATGAGCCCGTCAAATCCGCTTGCGGGAATGAGGGCGATAAGCCTGAGCGAACTCAGGAACCAGAAGCTCATTCTCCGCAGTGCCCAGTCCGGGACACGCTCTCTTTTCGAATCGACTCTCGAGAGCAACAACGAGTCCATAAGGTCATTTGACGTGATTCTTGAAGTCGACAACATTGCAACGATCAAGGATCTCATAAGAAAGGATATGGGTGTTTCCATACTCCCGAGGTCTGCATGCATGGATGAAATCGGAAAGAACAAGGTTGTTGCACTCCCTGTCGAGAATTTCTCGATGGTGAGGGAAACCAGGATAGTCTACAACCGTGATTTCTCGGAAAAGCAGTTCCTTGACGAGATAATAAAGGTCTACGGAGAGGAGAGATAGAGGAAAAGGGCAAAAAAAATCGGAAAGGGGGGGATTCGAACCCCCGATGGCTTTTGACCATA
>CAVBWE010000008.1:0-5926 GCA_963598715.1 Sphaerochaetaceae bacterium
GTGCAAAGCCGACTGCTGCAAAGAGGAACCCGTTGATGCCGTGGAGGATGCTGTCCCAGAACGGAAATGCGACATAAAACGAGGCAATCTCTCCCAGGATTTCTGCCGAAAATATGAAAAACAGCACTATCACTTCAAGTGCCGTCGGAAGATAAACGTGGAATTTCTTCGAGAAAAAGGACGGCATTATCATCAGAACAAGTGTCAGGACACATATGAATGCGCTTTCATAATTTTTCTGCAGTATGAATCTTACGAGTACGCCGATGACCAGGGCCCTCAGGATAAAATACACGATAAGCGTTGTCCTGTTCCTGTACAGCGGGTCTGCTTTCTTCTTCCGGGTGTGTTTCAGTGACATTTTCCACAGTCTCCGCTGCACCGGGATGAGTCACAGTCGAGGGTGAAATCGTCTTCTTCGAGCGTTCCTTCAATATATTCCCGGACTTTCTCCATTGCATTTCCCCGTACTCCGCCGATAATCCTGATGTCCCGCAAGGCAAGATCCACGACCATCTTCGGTCCCAGCGAGAGGCATATGAATGTATCGGCGGCATGGGATGAGAGTGCATTCACGATATCCTCCTCCCCGCTGACGGCTATTTCCTCTGCCGTCCGGATCCCGTTCTCTGCGATATCAAGAACGAGTATGGTTTCCGCCTCTTCCGCTTTTCTTACTATCATTGCTTCCCTTACGGGGAGTGCAGCCTTCATTTCATCACCACCATAAGGAGTCTACAGTATCTTTTGAAATGACTCCATAGCGGGACAAGCTTCTTTTCACGGAAACTTTCTTTCTGTTCTCCTTTTACCCCTTCTGTTGTATTCTTGATGCATGAAGCGGAAACTGGAAGAATGGCAGAAGATTGAGAATTCGATAATGCGGGAGTACCGCTCTCTGCTCTGGGCGCCGTTCATAGATTCATTGAAGACATATTCCCTTATTTCTCCCGGAGACAGGATCGCAGTGTGCATATCCGGAGGAAAGGATTCGATGCTTCTTGCCGTCATGATGAGGATGCTGTGCCGTATCTCCGATTTTCCGTTTGAACTGAAATACATGGTTATGGACCCCGGTTATACTGAGGAGACTCTTCTTTCGGTAAAGGAGAATCTTGACCGTCTCAACATTGATGCCAGTATTTTCCATAGCGGCATCTTCTCGGCTGTCGAAAATGAAGATAAGTACCCGTGTTATCTCTGCGCAAGGATGAGACGGGGCTGGCTCTACAAAAAGGCTGAGGAGGAGGGCTGCAACAAGATTGCACTCGGCCATCACATGGATGATGTCATAGAGACTGTACTCATGGGTATGTTCTATTCCTCCCTTCTTCAGTGTATGCCCCCGAAACTCAAGAGCAGGAACTACCGGAACATGGAGCTCATAAGGCCTCTTTACCGGGTAAAGGAGGAGAATATCATTTCATGGTGCCGTTCCAATTCTCTTTCCTTCATCCGCTGCGCCTGCTCAGTCACGAAGAGAAACAGCAGCGGAGACTGCGGCAGCAAGAGGGAAGAGACGAAGAGGCTGATAGCATCCATGAAGGAGAACAATCCCCATGTTGCAGACTCGATATTCAACAGCATTCACAATGTCTATGTCCCGACATTCCCTTCGGTGCGCGAGGACGGGGAGAAGGTTTCATTCCTGAAGCATTATGATGATTTCCTCCTGCCGGGTGAAAGCAGGTGATGCTCTACCGCTTTCAGGAAACAGCATTTCTGTTAAGCGGTTTTTTTCTTATAGCCCTCACAACATTTTCTTGTTAATATGAGCGGGCTGACAATCTGAAAAGGAGAGTTTCTCCTTCAGAAAGGGCTGAAGATAAAACGGGGTATCCCGTATGATGTGAGGACAGAAGGTAATGGACAGAACATTTACGAACAGTTACTACACTGAGCGGCAGAATGAATTCGAGTCTTCCGCAAGAAGTTATCCGAGGAAGTTCCCCTTTGCATTGAAGAAGGCCAGGGGAGTCATAATCGAGGATGTCGAGGGAAACAGATACATCGACTTCCTGTGCGGGGCGGGAACGCTTGCGCTGGGACATAACGACGAGAGGGTGAATCAGGCGATGACTGATCTTATAGAGTCGGGTGCACCCCTTCATACCCTTGACCTGACGACTCCTGTCAAGGACAGGTTCATGGAAGCCATCCGTTCCGTTCTTCCCTTCGGAATGGGCAGTGAATGCAAGATTCAGTTCTGCTCTCCGTCCGGTACCGATGCGACCGATGCTGCAATAAAGCTGTGTAAGATTGCTACGGGGCGAAGCTCCGTCATAGCATTCTCCGGCGGCTATCACGGAATGGGTCATGGGGCTATGGCCGTGACGGGCAACTGCTTTGCAAAGTCCCAGGTTCCGAACATAATGCCGGGAGTGCAGTTCATGCCCTATCCCTATTCATACCGCTGTCCGATGGGACTGGGAGGAGATGCCGGAACAAAGGCATGCGGGGCATATTTCGAAAGGCTTCTCAAGGATCCGGAGAGTGGCGTTTCAAAACCGGCCTGTGTAATTATCGAACCGATTCAGGGAGAAGGCGGTGTGATTCCGGCTCCCGTTGAATTCCTGCAGACTGTGAGACGGGTAACCGAAGAACTTGACATACCTCTGATATGTGACGAAATCCAGTGCGGTATGGGAAGAAGCGGCAGGGTGTTTGCATTCGAATATGCAGGAATCAGACCCGATGTCATACTTTCCTCGAAGGCAATCGGCGGTACTCAGCCCATGAGCGTCGTAATATATGACAAAAAGCTTGACAAGTGGGGACCCGGTTCTCATGCGGGGACATTCCGCGGCAATCAGCTTGCGATGGCTGCAGGTACCGTTGTCATCGAAACCATAAGAAAAAAGGATTTTCTCGACAGCGTCGTCAGAAAGGGGGCCTTCTTCAAGGAGAGGCTGCTTGCTCTTCAGAAGGAATGCCCGATTATCGGAGACGTGAGGGGAAAGGGACTCATGCTCGGCATAGAGTTCGTTGATCCGAACGGGGAAAAGGATATAACCGGTAATCCCATAGAGAGCGGCACCATATGTGCTTCCGTTCAGAAAAGATGCTTCGAAAAGGGTCTTGTAATGGAGAAGGGCGGGAGAAACGGCAGCGTAATGAGATGCCTTACCGCACTCAATATTCCGGATGATGATCTTGAGAGGGGAATCGGGATCTTCGAAGAAGCCGTCAGGGAAATCAATAAGTGCCATGTCTGATCTGCCCTTTATCTTCAGTAATGACGAAAAGACCAGGAGAAGTCTTGAAGCTGTGGTTGAAAAGACCATGGCTTCTTTTCTCTCGTCGGTAACGGACGATTCTGCATTCTCGGGAATAAATCCCTATGAGCTCAGAAAGGAAATCTCTTCTCTGGGTTTTCTTCCGGAAAAGGGAAAGGGCTTCGATGAAACGCTTGAAAAGGTCAGGTCCGTGATTCTTCCGAATCTCCTCAGGACCTGGTCGACAAAGTACATGCCTCACCTGCATTCTCCGGTTCTTCTCGAGACAATATCATCGGAAATGCTGATTTCACTCTTCAATGACAGCATGGACAGCTGGGACCAGGGACCTGCGGCAACGGAAACGGAAGAAAGCATGATACGCGGGCTGACGGGGCTTTTCGGCTACGGGGACGGATGCGGCGGAACATTCACGAGCGGCGGTTCCCAGTCGAACATGAGCGCAATTGTCGCAGAGCGTGATGCCTATTGCAGACGTGAACTCGGCTGGGATGTCAGGAAGAACGGCCTTCCTCCCTCATATGGCCGTCTCCGCCTTTATACCAGCGCCATATCGCATTTCTCGATGGAGAAGTCATGCCACATACTCGGACTGGGATATGATGCGGTCAGAAAGATTCCCGTTGACGGAAAATGCAGGGTGGATCTTGCTGCCTTTGAAGAAATGCTGGAGGAAGATACGAAGAACGGACTGCTTCCGTTTGCTGCCGTGTGCACGCTCGGAACCACGGATTTCGGTTCCATCGACAGCGTTGAAGGAATGAGAAGACTTGCCGACAGGTATCATATGTTTCTTCATGCGGATGCGGCATACGGCTCTGCCCTCATAATGAGCTCGAAATACTCCTCCCGCCTTGGAAGAATATCCCTATGCGATTCAATCACGGTGGATTTCCACAAGATGTTCCTTCTTCCCATATCATGTTCGGCTCTCCTTGTGAAGGATTCCCCGCTTCTCGAGACGTTCTCCCTTCATGCCGACTACCTCAACAGGGAGGAGGACGAGGAGGACGGATATATAAACCTGGTGGGCAAGAGCATGCAGACAACACGCCGCTTTGATGCGCTGAAGGTCTTCATGGCCTTCCGGACGAGAGGACGGGACGGATATGACGAAATGGTGACGAAACTGGTGGACAATGCCCGGCTTTTCTATTGCCTCATAAAGGACGACAGTGATTTCCTGGCACCTGTGGAGCCCGAGCTGTCATCTGTCGTGTTTGCCCTTGATGAACCGGACGATGTCAACAGAAAAGTCCGGCGTATCCTGCTTGAAAGGGGCACAGTCATCGGACAGACGGTGATGAACGGCCGCGTCATGCTGAAATTCACGCTTCTCAATCCGAATCTTGAGAAAAAGGACTTTCTTGACGTCATCAGTGAGATAAAGAGGATCAGGGATTTGCTATGACGCATTCAGGAACGAAGACACCCCGGATCCGGGGTGCTTCATTTAAGGTATTATATGCGTTCAACAGTTCGGATTACTTCTGGATTACCGAGAGTGTGATTGTTGCAGAGTAGGAACCGAATGACTTTCCTTCGATTGTGTCGTCAGACGCAACTGTGAGAGCGATGTTGTCGAAGCATGTGTCACCCTTTACGTCCGTCTCCGTGAAGGTAGCGATTGTCTTTGCCTCTGTATCTGAAGAAGGGATGACCTTTCCGTCTTCACCGAGTGAAACATAATAGGAAATCTTCTTTGAAGAGTCTGTCGTTTCCTTTCCGTCAACTGTCATGTCGCCGCTGAGCGCCATCTTGAGGTCAACGTTCCTCCACTCATAGAAGCGGTAGGATACATAGTATGTCGTGCCCTTTTCCGAATATCCGATTGTCTTGGAATCCTTGTCGTAGCTGAGTGCGATGGAATCGACGTTCTTGATGGATGTGGTTTCTTCAGTTGCCTTTGTCTCTTCTGTTGTGATTCCGCAGGTGTATGAAGCTTCCCTTGCAAGGTTGAGGATGACGTTCGTCTTGGAAGAGGACGGGAGAGAAGCGAAAAGGGAAGTAGCCATGACCAGTGCAAGAAGTGCTGCTGCGATTACCTTTTTCATTTTCTGTCTCTCCTTCTTTGTTTTTACGCTTGTAACTATATTGGAATTACAACTATGCTTCTGTTAGATTTCTAACATTATTAAATAATTTTTAATATTTTTGTTAGAATTCCTTTACATTTCACCCTGAAAGACCGGTTTTCTCCTGTTTTTCAGTTAAAACATCAAGATAAGTCACAGCTAACTTCTTTAAATCTCTCCGGCTTTATTAAACATTTGTTAAAATGCGGGGCGCGTTCGTCCCGGCTGAAAGGCTTCCTGAGGCCTTTTTACGGGCTTTTTGTGAGTTCTGGGGAGTAAAGGAAGTCTGATGAATTGTTAAGATTTCTTAATTATTTCTGATTTCGGGCATGTTTTGTCCCGTCTTATTCGAAAAAGCACCATCTTTTTTAATCATTGTAATATGTCCTTCAATTTCTTCACCGGGCAAAAGTGCTTTTCTCTGCTGTCCTTTTTTTCCTGTCCCATGCCTTATCATTGACGCGGGGATGTGATAATCTTCCCGCATGAAAAAGGTCCTGGTTGGTATGTCGGGCGGAATCGACAGTTCGGTTGCCGCTTTTCTTCTCAAGAATGAAGGGTATGAGGTTGAGGGCATCACGATGCTCATCTGGCGTAAGGATTCTCCCTATCCCG
>CAVBWE010000009.1:0-2141 GCA_963598715.1 Sphaerochaetaceae bacterium
GATCTGCTCAGTCTTCAGTCTTTTCAAATTGAACAATCCAGTCATATCTTGTTTCTCCTTTGGTTATTTTGGCTACCCTACTTAAAGAAAAGCACCTTTTTGAAAAAAGGCACATTATGGTCAAGATATATAGATTTCGTACTGACCTAAATAATTGTACGCTACTTTTACTTTTTTTCAAGAAGAAAATCGGTTACATGAAAGACAATGTTCCGGAAACTGAAATTCCTCTGACGGGAAAACACCGTCAGAGGAACATTGTCATCTGATATACAGGACTCTTCCTTCCTTGATGTCATGAGGCTTTGGCTCGTTCTTGGCATAGCCAAGTATGACATGTCCGACACCGACATAATCATCAAGATCAAGGCCCAGGGAAGAAAGGATTTCCTTTCCCTCCATGGATTCCACCTCTTCCTTTGCCCTATGTATCCAGCATGCGCCTAATCCCATGTCGCTGGCCTGGAGAAGCATGTTTTCAAGAACAATCGAGCCATCATAAACAGCGGTATTGACTTTTCTTGCAAGAACAAGAAGTACCGTCTTTGCACCATAGAAAGGATCGACATTTTCCGGATATCCGCCGATTTTCGCGTTCAATGCGGATAATCTTCCAATCGTGTCCTCATCAGTGATGCAGACGATCACGGGAGCCTGAAGATTCTTTCCAGATGGGGCAAGAAGTCCGGCATTGATGACTTCCTCAACCTTTTCCTCTTCAACCTTCCTGTCAAGGTAAGCCTTTGTCGAATGTCTTTTTTCGAATATTGGGTTGATTCTGCCATCCTCCGTTTTCAGTATGATAGTCTTCAAACGAAAACCAATCAAGAAAAACGTTTCTGCTATGTTATAATTTCCTCACGAGGTCAACATGAAATATCTAAATAAGGATTACTGGCTCAAGAAGAGCTATATAGACTGTCTTAACGACTATTCCCCTATTGATGTGGAAAAGGATTTTGAGTTCCTGTATGAGGAAAAACTGAACGAGAGAATCAAAAAGGCCAAAATCTCCTTTGACACACCGCAGAAGATGATGAAGACGAGAGAGGAAACCATCGATTCCTATACTCCAAAGGCATATCCGAAATACGATCTTGTCTCAAGAAGAATCGTCGGATATCTCACCCTTGAGGAAGTCTTGAAATCCTATGACTATCAGAAGACAAAGCTGGATCTCATGTTCGAAAACAGAGGTTCCTTTGATGAAAAGAAGGTGAGAGATCTTTTCAAGAAGGAATATGAGGAAAGACTTGAGAATGGTTTTATAGAAATACCATACAAATTCAGGATGAAGGCAGACCCACGTCTACTTGCCCTACATCTCATTCCCAAGGATATCTATGAGGAAATCAGGAAATACACTTTGGAATGTCAGGCCTATTGCAATGAGGCAAAAAAGATGGAAGAGGAATACTTCCAGTCCGTAAAAGAAAAATTCTCCGACATGGAAACAGACTTAAGAAAGAAGAACTTCACACCTCTTGTCGACATCATCAACAAAGAAGATGATCTTCAGTTCCTCTTCCATTTCGACGGGTTGAGAAGCCAGTTCTCCACCGGATTCTCGGAATACCTTTTCAGCCATGTCACCAATATGGAAAAGGAAGAAGACATCACCATCTCAGAGAGCCATGAAAGGAAAAGCCGTTATCAGGATTTTTTCCTCATCAGGGAAGTCGAGCTATCCTACGATGAGAAAAAAAGGATTTCCTTCCTTCTGGAAATGAAACCCTTCGGTCAGATCACGACGATATCCTTCGATTTCGATTCAGCCGAGATAAATAAAAACATCTAGGAATAATATTTCTCTCCCATCCTGAAGGCTCCATCCACACAGTCAACTGTTTCTGTGATCGTCGAAGAAAAAATTCCGTAACCTATCTTTATCAGAGAGAATTCCCCTTTTGTCCCCGAATAGCTTACCATGGAAAGGGAAGAATCATCCTTGAACGCCTCATCCGAAATAAGGGTGAGGCTTTTTGGCAATGATACACGCCTCAGGTTTCTCATGTTGCAGAAAGCATTCTCATCTATTCTTTCAAGGCCTTCAGGCAAGACAAGACCCGTAATCCAGTCATTTCCGGAAAGGGCATAGGGAAGAATTTCCTTCAGAGAGGAAGGAAATGAGACATCTCCGT
>CAVBWE010000010.1:0-5401 GCA_963598715.1 Sphaerochaetaceae bacterium
GGTATGACCTGCGTTGTCTCCGCCCTGGTAGCGTATTACGATATCTGCATCCTGTGCCAGATAATCGACGATCCTTCCCTTTCCCTCGTCTCCCCACTGGAGACCGACGACACAATTGACAGCCATATTCAATTCTCCTTATTTTCTTGGAATCATCTCTGCTATATACGGGAGAGTGCGGTACTCTTCCTTGTAGTCCAGTCCGTAGCCCACGACCCATACGTCAGGTATGTCGAATCCCTTGTACTGGATTGACACATCCACTTCATGACGCCCGGGCTTGTCCAGGAAGACAGCCTTCTCCACCGAGAGCGGATGCCGGGCAAGGAAATTCTTCGTGAGATAGTCGAGCGTGTGCCCGCTGTCAAGGATGTCCTCAACGATGAGTACGGGTCTTTCCGTGATGCTCTCCCTTGTGTCCATCAGAAATCTTACTTCACCCCGTCTGTCTCCGCCGGCACCGTAGCTGGATATGGCGATGAAGTCAACAATGTGCGGAACAGTGATGCGCCTTGCAAGGTCTGCAAGGAAAAAAACCGAACCCTTGAGGACGCCCACGAGTATGAGCGGTTCCCGGATGTTCCTGTAGTGTTCATTGATTTCTTCTGCGAGTTCATCAACTCTTCTTCTGATTTCCTCTTCCGTAATGAGGACTCTCTTCAAGTCTTTTGCAAGCGTTTGTGACATTTTGCGCCTCCGACTTAAAACGATGATAAAGGAAAAAGGAAAAACATGGAACACGTAAGTGAGGACTGAAAGGCGTGTATGATATCATAAATATTCCGTGCGGCCTGTGACATGGAACAACCCCTTCTGTGTCCGTGGACGTAACCGGCGGGGCTCCTGTTGTCCGCGGCCTTCGCGCTTATACTGTCATCCATGTCCGGTTTCAGTATCGGTAAGGAGGGAAAAAGGAGACGCGGGGCAATACCTCTTCTTGACCCCTTATGATTTTATCTATAACTTATACTCCGACTCATATGCATGATACTGAAATACTGTCGCTTCTCCTGAAGTCGAGGCTCTTTGAAGAGAAGATAGACGAAGAATTCAAGAAGGGAAATCTTTACGGCACGACACACCTCTCCATCGGGCAGGAGGCAAGTCACACGGGTTTTTCCCTTGCTCTGGAGAAGGGCGATTTTTTTGTTCCGACACACCGCTGTCACGGCTTCAACGTGGCCTCGGGTTCCGACATATATTCGATGTTCAGTGAAATGCTGGGCTCCCGGCACGGACTGTGCGGGGGACTGGGAGGCAGCATGCACATGACGGATATCCGGTACGGAAACCTCGGTTCCTCCGCAGTCGTCGGTTCAGGCATCCCAATCGCTCTCGGCGCCGCCTATGCCCTCAGAAGACAGGGCAGAAACAGTATTGCAGCGGCAGTCTTCGGAGACGGGGCCTCGAGCAGGGGAACTCTTCATGAGGCGATGAACCTCGCTTCGGTGTGGAATCTTCCTCTGCTGTTCTTCATGGAGAACAACCATTACGGTATGTCTGCATCCTCCTCGCGCATGATTTCGTCTTCATGCATTGCTTCAAGAAGCAGCGGCTACGGCATTGAATGCATGAGCATTGACGGAAACGACTTCGATTCGGTATTTGAGGCGGTAAAGGAGGCACGGCGGTATATTCTCGGATGCGGACGGCCGTTCTTCATCGAAGCCGATACCTACCGCCAGTGCGGTCACAGCAAATCCGACAGGCTCCTCTACAGAACAAGGGAAGAGGAGAACGAGTGGAAACGGAGGGACCCCGTTTTTCTTTTCTGCAGAAAGCATGATATAGGAAAAGAGGAATATGAAGAGGTCCTGTCATCCGTGAAGGAGGAAATCGACTCTGCCTGGCAAAGGGCATGGCGTGACAGGAACGACATAATGTCCCTGAGGGAAGCGGAGGAACTTGTCATACCGGAGGCGGAAAGCATGCCCCAGTCTCCTTCAGACGGGAAAAGGCACAGGGCAACCTTCCGCAGCGCACTGAGGGAAGCCCTGTCATCACTGATGGAAAAGGACGGAAGGGTAACACTCATCGGAGAGGATATAGGAGTCTACGGGGGATGCTTCGGCGTAACGGGGGATCTCCATGAGAGGTTCTCATCCCGCATGATGGAGACTCCGGTGTGTGAGGAGACATTCACCGGCCTGGCTGTCGGAGCTGCATTTCTCGGTGAAAGGCCGATTGTCGAGATAATGTACGGAGATTTCCTCACCCTTGCATCCGACCCTGTCGTGAATCATGCGGCAAAGGCTTTCTTCATGTCAGCCGGTGCATTGAAGTGTCCCCTTGTAATCCGCACTGCCTTCGGTGGCGGTACGGGACACGGAGCGCAGCACACGCAGTGCCTCGAGAACATGTTCCTCTCCGTTCCCGGTCTTAAGGTTGTCGCCCCGTCGGATGCATATTCGGCAAAGGCTCTTCTCCTGGCTTCGGCAAGGGAAAACTGTCCGGTAATCTTTCTTGAGCACAAGGCACTTTACGGTGAGGAAGGGGAAGCTGACGACGGGGACCATGCTCTTCCCCTGGGAAAGCTTATAGTCTCCGGAGAAGGAAGGGATGTACTTGTCATAGGTTATTCCCGGCCGTTTGCCATAGCCCGGAAGGTCCTTCCGTCCTCATCATGCACGTTTCTTGACATTGCATCACTGAAGCCGCTGGATGAAGAAGGAATAAGCGACTATGCGGTGCACTTTGACAGGATAATGATAGTTGAGGACACACCCTTGAGGGGAAGCGTTGCCGAAACGGTTCTCCGCATAATACAGTCGGCCGGGAGCACAGCCCGTATCGAAACCGTTACCGCCCGTGATATTCCCCTGGCCTTTACAAAAAGACTTGAGAGTGAAACACTTGTATCGGCAGAGAGAATTGTCGCGTCGTACGGGAGGCTGACCGGAAAATGAACAGTAATACCGAAAGCATAATCTTCAGATCCGAGGTTCCGGATGACCTTTTTTCATCAGGCAGGGAAGTACCGTGCTATGACATAGCGCAGAAGAGAACGACGGGAAAAACGGTAAATTATCCCATTCCGTACAATGCCGTGCACGAAAAGTATTCCGCCATGGCCGGCCTCAGGGCCGAGAGATACCTCTTCGAGCGGCTCAATAAGGCAGGCTATACCATATGGAAGCCGGTTTATGACGGCGAAGAGTTTACGCTTCTGACGGAAAGCGGCGGAAAAATGTACCTCATAATATTTGTTCTTGAAAGCGAGGACGAGAGAAAAATATGGAAGGCGCTCGAGCTCAGGGACTCCTATTCCATAGTGGTTGTCCGGGACAGAAGGGAAGAGGAGGTTTCTCCTCTCATCAGTGTCTCTCTCGACGAGGTCTTTGACTCTTTCAATTTTCTGACACGTTAACTATCATTTAGGAAAAACCGAATACTAGGAGTTTTTATGGATATAGATGTAAAGAATCTCCATCCCCTGGAAGTCAGACTGCTTCGCCATGTATCATGCGGTGAGACCATCACTGCCGAAAGAATCATCGGCGAACTCGGCTACAAGGTCGGGCAGTGCAACCAGGCCTTTTCCTGGCTTTGCGCCAGAGGATGCATGGAAGAGACGGGAAGGGAGAAAAAGACCCTTTATGAGCTTACGGACCTCGGAAAAGCATACCGGAAAGACGGAATGCCTGTCGAGAGAATCTTCTCCTACATCAGCAGTACGCCGTCCACGATGCCTGAAATCAGTGAAAGACTCGGACTGGAGAAGAGCGACACGGGCTCGGCATTCGGACTCCTGTCCAAAGCCGGATGTGCGCGCCTTGACGAAGACAAGAAGGCCCATGCCTCTTCTGACGTTCTTCCTGCGGAGACGAGGATTCAGAGAGCGCTTCTTGACAGGGCAGGAGAGAGCGGCATGCTTGATGATGCTTCTCTCACGGAAGAGGAAAGAAAGGCAATAGCGGGGCTTGCAAAGAAGAGGGGCGCTTCCTCGTCGCCTTTCAAGCTTGTCGAGAGGGAAGATGTAAGATATGCACTCACTTCTCTCGGTGAGGAAGTGAAGAAGGCCGTCATAGAGGCGAACATCACGGGTGAGGAATTCGGAGTACTTACAGCCGAGATGATCTCATCCGGGTCATGGAAGAACGGTTCGTTCCGCCCTTACGGAATAAATGCGCCGGTGTCACGTCTCATTCCCGGACGCCATAATCCTTACGGCAACTATCTGCAGTGGGTCAAGGACAAGCTTACTTCTCTCGGATTCGAGGAATTTGACGGACCGCTTGTCGAGAACGAGTTCTGGAACGGAGATGCGCTCTTCATGCCGCAGTTCCATTCTGCAAGGGACATTCATGACGTCTATTACGTGAAGGACCCTGTGCACTGCCGCGAGATTGAGGAGCCCTGGCTGTCGAATGTTGCGCGGACCCACGAGGACGGCGGCAATACGGGTTCCCGCGGCTGGGGATACCGCTTTGACCATGAATTTACACGCCGCCAGGTTCTCAGAAGTCAGGGAACCGTGCTTTCGGCTCATCAGCTCACAAAGGCCAGGGTTCCCGGAAAGTATTTCGGAATCGTCAGATGCTTCCGCTATGACCAGGTGGATGCAACGCACGGTGCAGACTTCTATCAGACTGAAGGCATCGTTCTCGGAAATGATGTGAACCTCCGCAACCTTCTGGGACTTCTCAAGATGTTTGCCGAAGAGATAGCCGGAGCGGAAGAGGTGAAGTATGTTCCGGGTTACTTCCCGTTCACGGAGCCGAGCATAGAAGTTCATATCAAGCACCCTGTGCTGGGCTGGTTCGAGCTCGGCGGTGCCGGAATATTCCGTCCTGAAGTTACGAAAAGTCTCGGTGTCGATGTTCCTGTTCTTGCATGGGGACTCGGAATCGACAGAATGGCCCTCATGCATCTGGGCCTGAACGATCTCAGGGAACTCTTCACTCCCGATATCGAAAGCGTAAGAACAAGGAGGGGTAACTGATGCCGAAGATTGATGCACCAGAGAAGCTTTTCTTCTCGCTTCTCGGAAAGACGATGACAGATGATGAGCTTGTGGATATCTTCCCGGTGGCCAAGGCCGAACTTGACGGCCATGATAAGGCTCACAATGTGATAAAGATCGAGCTCAATGATACGAACCGCCCTGACCTGTGGTCTCCTGCGGGGGTAGCAAGGGCACTCAGGACATATGAGACGGGCGAGATTCCCTACTATGACTTTTTCTCGACAAGGGATGAGGAGAAGGACAGCGAAGGGCGCATGATAATAGACCATGAGAGCGCAAGGGGCATAAGGGACTTCTCCATAGGCTTTGCCTGCCGCGGCGTCGAAGTCGATGATGACCTTCTTGTCAATCTCATCCAGAGCCAGGAGAAGCTGTGCTTCAATTTCGGGAGAAAGAGAAAGACCATTGCCATGGGCATCTACCGCTCGAACCTCA
>CAVBWE010000011.1:0-6888 GCA_963598715.1 Sphaerochaetaceae bacterium
ACCGAAGTGCTGGTTAAGCACTGTTCAATCTGTCTCTTACGAATCGTCGGCTTTTTTCTTACCTTATATCCGTTTTGAATTGACAGAAACTCTTTCTTACAAGCTTCTTATCTTCTCTTCCCTTCGCTGATATCTCAAAAAAACAACGCACTCGTTAATTCCGCGTGCCTAAGTAATCTACTTTCTTTCCCGCTTTCTTGTCAACAGCATAAATAAAAAAACTGAAATATTTTTATCTGCTGCGTTCATTACGGAAAAAACGAAGTTTTTCCGGCCTGAACGGAGAAAAATCACTCTCCATTTTTCTCTGTGTCATCCTCGAGAAGACAATTGACGGTCTCAACCCATCCCTCCCCGCTTGTTCCGGTCGTTATATAGAGCGGCAGAACTGAAAAAAGTGTCCTGTTGTCCTCCACCGTATGCATTCCTATGCTCATCGGGATATAGCCGAAAAGGCTCTGGTCGTTGAGTGAATCGCCCAGGTATATTCCACCCTCAAGGTACTCCTCTTCTCTTATGCCGAGGGCCTGGGTTGCAAAATGCCTGAGTGCGGACTTCTTGTCATAGTCTCCGAACCATGCGTTTATATGTATGCTGCTCTCCCCCCAGGACGCGCCATAGATTGTCAGGATGTTCCTGAGCGTCCTTATTTCGGCACTGCTCATCTTCTTCTTGTCGTAGGCTATGTCGAACACACGGGCACACTGATCGGATGAAAACGGATACGGTGCCGTATATTCCATGAGCTCCCGTCTCTTCTTCAGCACTCCGTCGCGGTCTATTGCAGGATTTATGAGACTGGTTATGCCGCCGTCGCGGTCGTGACAGAGCATGACTGCCCCGCTTTCGGCAATCACGGCATCAACGGGCCACTGCCTTATATAGGCATCACTCCACCCCACGCTTCCGCCTGTCACGAGGATTATCGTACGTCCGCTCATCTTCGCCCTGTATATGGCATCAAGGACAAGCGGAAGAAGCTTTCCGTCATGCGTGATGGTATCATCCACATCGCTGATGATGTATTTTATCCTGGCCTTCTCCTCTGCGGTAAAACCGGTGAAGACCCGTCCGCGCTCCCCGGTCATCTTGTCATGGAGGAAAGAGAGCCGCTCCTGAGGACTTCCCTTATATATATAATGAAACTCATGAGGGATGCCGCGGCCGCAGCAGCGAAGAAGACATGAAGCACCGTCCTGTAAACTTCTCCGGCTCCGCCTGCGAACGTCTCCAGGGCAAGATACACAAAGGAAAGAAGCGTCGTGACGGCATAAAGCACGGTCTTGGCCTTTCCGAAGATATTGGCAGGCATCGCCTTACCGGCATATTTTGCAAGAAGCATCCTCACGAAAAGAATCGAGAACTCCCTCCACATTATGATGATGAACGCCCAGAGGGGCATTATCGAAAGGGAAAGGAAACATACGAAATACGTTATGTGGGTAAGTGTGTCCGCAAACGGATCCATTACCTTGCCCAGGTCTGTGACAAGACCGTATTTCCTGGCAATCTTTCCGTCAAGAAGATCCGAGAGCTCGGCAACGGCGTAGATAAGAAGCATCAGAACTGTCGAAAGCACCTTCAGCGATGTATACTGACCGATCAGAAAAACAATGAAGAACACGGGAACAAGAACAAGTCTCGTAACCGTAAGCCTGTTGGGTAGATTCATAACTCGATTCTCCGTTTCCAAAAGATATAACCGGGAGAACTTTTCTTCAAGATGCCCTCTGCCGGGTTTCCGATAAAGAGAAGGCCGCACGGCATGCCGGGGAGACTCTCCCGGAACTCATATGAGCAGGCGTTAAAGAGAGGGCATTCACCGGAACGCCCTCTCCATTCATCAGATCTGTGCCTTTTCATCCACCGTCTTATGGACGCTTCTGACAAAGTCCTCAATGCCTATCAGGTTATCCTGCTTTCCGTTTCTGTACCTGACGGAAACAAGATTTCCCTCCTTTTCCTTCTCACCCAGGATGAGCATGTACGGAGTCTTCATCTTCTGGGCCTTCCTTATCTTTGCATTCATTCTGTCATCAGAGAGGTCAGCCACGACCCTGAAGCCCTCGCTTCTGAGCCTCTTCTCGACGTCCCTGGCATATGAGTAAGCCACATCGGCGACAGGAATGACTGCAATCTGGTCAGGAGAAAGCCATGGCGGGAACGCTCCCGCATAGTGCTCGATGAGAACACCGAAGAACCTTTCGATAGAGCCGAGCAGTGCCCTGTGAATCATGTACGGCCTCTTCTCGACACCGTCCCTGTCAACAAAGGTCATGCCGAATCTTTCAGGAAGATTGAAGTCAAACTGCACGGTCGAAAGCTGCCACTCACGTCCGATTGCATCCTTGATCTTGAGGTCGATTTTCGGACCGTAGAATGCACCGCCGCCTTCATCGATGTCGTACTTGAGACCTTCCTTCTCGACGGCCTTCTTCAATGCCTCGGTTGCGGCATTCCACTTCTCCACTTCACCCACACTCTTCTCCGGCTTTGTCGAGATGTATGCATGAATGTCCTGGAACCCGAATGCATGAAGCATATGGAGCGAGAACCGGAGAACTTCCATAATCTCGTCATCCATCTGGTCCGGCGTGACGAAAAGATGAGCATCGTCCTGAGTGAATCCCCTGACCCTCATGAGTCCATGCAGGGATCCTGCCTTCTCGAATCTGTATACGGTTCCAAGCTCCGCCCAGCGGAACGGAAGGTCGCGGTAGCTGCGCTTGCTGTTCTGATAGATCATGATATGGAACGGACAGTTCATGGGCTTTACGTAGTAGTTCGTATTGTCCATCTCCATCGGAGGATACATGCCGTCCTTGTAGAAACCGAGATGACCGGATGTCTCCCAGAGCCAGCTCTTTCCGACATGCGGGGTATAGACCATCTCATAGCCGTTCCTGTAGTGTTCCTCTCTCCAGAACTGCTCGATAACCTGTCTCACCCTTGCTCCCCTCGGATGCCAGTAGACAAGGCCGGGACCGGCTTCTTCATGAAGCGAGAACAGGTCAAGCTCCTTGCCGAGCTTTCTGTGGTCTCTCTTCTCGACATCGGCAAGATGATCAAGATATGCCTTCAGCTCGGCCTTTGACGGCCATGCAGTTGCGTAGATGCGGGTAAGCATCCTGTTCTTTTCGCTTCCCCTCCAGTATGCACCTGCAATGCTCAGCAGCTTGAAGCCGTCAGCACAAAGATCCTTTGTGGATGCAACGTGAGGTCCACGGCAAAGGTCGGTGAATGCTCCCTGGTTGTAGATCGTAACGGTCTCGCCTTCCGGAATAGCATCAAGCAGCTCGAGCTTGTACTTCTGGTCCCTGAAGATCTCCCTGGCCTCTTCTCTTGTCACTTCCTTCCTGACAAACTCGTGACCGGCATTGATGATCTTGCGCATGTTTTTCGTGATGGTTTCAAGATCGTCTTCAGTCAGAGGTCTGGGGAGGTCGAAATCATAATAGAAGCCGTTTTCTATTGACGGGCCGATTGCTATCTGTGCATCCGGGAACATCATGAGAACAGCTTCGGCCATGACATGAGCCGTTGAATGTCTTAGTGTGCTCAAATCAATCTCTTTCGCCATACTTCTCTCCTATAAAAGATAAAGCCTTTACAGCATCACCCTTACACATTTCCACGTGCAAGGACGAAGCTGTAAAGGCTCCGCGGTTCCACCTTGCTTCCCTTTCCTGAAAAAAGGACGCTCTCTGCGGGTTGACGCCTCACCTACGGCCGTCCATACTCAGCTTCTTCCTTTGAGGACGGCGACTCCGGAGTGGTTTTCATCATCTGTCTTCAGGGCATCTCACACCTATCCTGAGATAGACGCCCCTCTCTTTGAAGCATCGGTGACTACTCGTCTCCTTCACTGTCATTGATGTGATGATAGCCTTATGAAAGGGAGGCGGTCAAGTGTCACTCATCAATATAATCGATGAGTCCCTCTCCGAACATCTTGCGCATCTTGACGGAGAGAACCGCAAGACTTGTGGCAAGGTCCGTCCTCTGCATGACGACATCAGAGGGGATCTTGAGGTCCTTGGGCGCAAAGTTCCATATGCCCTTGATGCCGCACTTCACGAGATTATCCGCTACAGCCTGGGCCGCAGACGCAGGAACAGTGATTACAGCCGTCGACACTCCGCTTGTCTCGATGAAGGACTTCAGTTCATCCGTGCTCTTCACGGTCAGCCGTCCGATCTTCATTCCGATTTTCTCCGGATTGCAGTCGAATGCCGCCTCGATACTGAGCCCGTAGGCTGCAAACCCCTCATACATGGCAAGGGCCTTTCCGAGGTTGCCGACTCCCACAATCAGAGCCTTCGTCGAATTGTCCCATCCGAGGGAATGGGTTATGTATTCGATGAGCTCGTTCACGACGAATCCGACCTTCGGCTTTCCTTCTATCCCGGTGTATGAGATATCCTTCCTCACCTGGATGGGCTTGAGTCCGAGCTCATCCGCCAGATAGGTCGCACTGACAAAATTCATGTGTTCATTCTGGCACTGCCGAAGGATCCTGAGATAAGAGGGAAACCTCTTGACCGTCGGAATCGGAACGGCAATCTTCTCTATTTCTGACATATTCCAGCCTCCAGTTTTTCAATCACCCTGCCGTATACTTCCTTCGGCGTGGAAGCTCCGGCTGTAAGGCCGACCGTATCCAGGGCGAGAAAGGAAGGATCCATATCCCCTGTGCCGTCAGTCATCCAGCATCTGACGCCGTGACCGGAAACGATCGCTTCGAGTTCCCGGCTGTTTGCACTTGCAGAGTCCCCGACGACGACAAAACCGTCGACCCTGTCAAGAAGCCTCATGACGCTCTCCCTGCGTTCCGTGCTCGCCCGGCAGATGCTGTTGAGCACACTGACAATAATACCCTTTTCACCTGCTTTTTCAAGAAGAGAGGAGAGAAGAGAGTCCGAAAAAGTCGTCTGTACCACTGCATCGTATCTTCCGGCCGGAATGCCTGAAAGGTCCTCCTCTCCGGATACCACATGAACTTTTTTCCTGCTGCTTCCGACAAGGGAAGCAACTTCACTGTGTCCGCGGTAGCCGAATATGATCACGTCATTTTCCGCTTCCCGTACCTTCTTCTGTCCCATGAGGACAACAGGACACGTGCAGTCAACAATCCCGATGTTCTTCTCCAGGAGCGCCTTTCTCCCTGCATCCGTTATGCCGTGGGCGCGGATTATGACGACAGAACCGTTTTCCGCTTCATCCGGAGAGTCTATGATTCTTATCTTGCCGAAGGAGCGGCATACCTCATCATTATGTACAAGACGGCCGAAGAAATAGAGTTTCCGCCCCATCCTTTCCGCCTCCCCTATGGCGTCGGAAGCGATTTTCACCGCCCTTTCAACTCCTCCGCAGAAGCCCAGGGGCCTGGCAACAAGAACCTTCATTGTGACCTCTATTAATAAACCCGTGGAATCCACGGGCTGAAACAACGGAGAAAAAGCCTTATTCCGCCTTCTCTTCCTTCTTTGCGCTTTCCTGGGAAGCCCCGGCTTCAGGCTCTTCTGCCTTCTTCAGGTCTTCCTTTCCTGCTGTGGGCGCAGAAGCTTCACCCTTGCTCTCTTCAGTCTTCTTTACCGCTTCCTTCTTATCGTCCTTCTTCTGGGGAGCAGTCTTTACGGCATCCTTGCTCGTGACGGAACTGATTGCTTCCTTGCTGAATTCGATTCTCGCAGAGTCATCGACCTTGACTACAACGGTCTTGTCCTTGACGGTGATGATTGTCCCGTGGATACCGCCGATTGTGACGACCCTGTCGCCCTTCTTCATTGCACTGATCATGGCCTTCGCTTCCTTGTCCCTCTTCTTCTGGGGCCTGTAGATAAGGAAATAGAAGATTGCAATGATTGCAACAAACATTATGATTGATGATGCCATGCTGCCTGCCGTGCTGCCGGCTCCGCTTGCATCAGCCGACATAAGAATAAGTGAGCTCATATATACCTCTTTTTTATCTTGATTACATTATCATAGTCACAGTAACGGGGTCAACCGCAAGACCATGATACTGAAAAAGGGAGAGGCCCGGAGCTTCTCCCTTTTCTCTATTCCGTGACTGTCATCACATCATGCCGCCCATACCGGGGTTCTGTGCAGGAGCAGCAGGCTCCGGAGCGGGGATATCCGTAACCGAACACTCCGTGGTGAGGATGAGCGATGCAATCGATGCAGCATTCTGGAGGGCACTTCTTGTGACCTTTACAGGATCGATGATACCTGCTTCAACCATCTTGACCCACTTCATGCCGTTGGCATCGAAACCGACGCCGTGCTCTGCATTCTTGCACTTGTCGGCAACGATTGCGCCGTCGACGCCTGCATTCTCGCTGATCTGTCTGATCGGCTCCTCAAGGGCTCTTGTGACGATTCTGTAGCCGACCTTCTCCTCTTCCGTGAGAGAGCTGAGGTCATTTGCTTCAAGAACCCTGCTTGCCTGGACGAGAGCCACTCCGCCTCCGGGGATGACACCTTCCTCAATTGCAGCACGTGTAGCCGAGAGTGCATCCTCAACCCTGTGCTTCTTTTCCTTGAGTTCGACCTCCGTTGCAGCACCGACATTCACGACTGCAACACCGCCTGCGAGCTTTGCCAGCCTCTCCTGAAGCTTCTCCCTGTCATAGTCGGATGTGCTGTCTGCAATCTGGACCTTGAGCATTGCGATTCTGTCCTTGATGTCCTCGGCAGTTCCTGCACCGTTGATGATTGTCGTGTTGTCCTTGTCGACCGTGACCCTCTTGGCTCTTCCGAGCATCGAGATGTCGGCATCCTCGAGCTTCATGCCGAGTTCCTCGGTAATGACCTGACCTCCCGTGAGGACTGCGATATCTTCAAGCATTGCCTTTCTTCTGTCACCGAATCCGGGAGCCTTGA
>CAVBWE010000012.1:0-3374 GCA_963598715.1 Sphaerochaetaceae bacterium
GAGAAGACAATACCGGCTTCCTGTGAAAAAGACGGCAAGAAGTATAAGGTATGCTCTGTCTGCTCCTATGAACTTGTGGAAGAGACAACTTTGAAGCTCGGACACGACTGGATAGAGGGAGAAATTACAAGGGAAGCTACCTGCAGCGAGGAAGGGAGGAGAAAGTATACCTGTTCCAGGTGTGATAAAATGAAGGAAGAAAGTATCCCTGTCACTGACCATGATATGGAGACTTCCGGCACCCTCAAGTCAAAGGCAACATGCTCTGAACCCAAGGTTGTGGTTTACAAATGCAGAAACTGTTCCTATACGGAAGAAAGAAGTGAAGGGGAGACTGACCCGGATAACCACAGTGGAAATACGGAATGGAAGACTGTGAGCGATGTAAAGTATTTCACTGAAGGGACAGAACAGCTTTATTGCACAAAATGCAATAAATATCTTTCCGATACCCGTACGGCGTATAAGGACCCGACGGGTTTCTGGGTAAGTGAAAACAGCGATACCCTCTCTTTTGCAAACGGTCTTGTTACTTACGGAAGCATCGGCGAGGAATATGGCGGCAATTATATTGAAAGCGGACCGTATCCCTACAGAATCGGGACAGGAGAGGAGTGCAGGAAGAATGCTCTCTGCATTATGAACGGAGATGAGTGCCTGGCAGAGCTTGAGATTGTCGGTGAAACAGAAGATACAATCACGCTGAAAGCTCATTACGATAATGAACAGGAAATACTTCTCAGTGCTGTTTTCCAGAGAAAAACCGAAACTCCGCATACCCATTCATATACTGCTCCCGGCTGGACATATACTCTCATAAAAGATGAGGAAACCGGATATGTAAATGCTGTATTGCATTCCAGGAAAACAACCTGCAATGAACACGCAGAATTCAATCTCGTTGACCCGGAGACTGAGCATGTCTGGGAAAACGGGAAGTGTAAGGACTGCGGCTCCAGGAGGTATTATCCGTTTGCGGTATTAACTGCTTTTGACGACGATTCATACGAATATGATATTTATTATGCAAATGCCGTAGACGGCATTGTGCTTCCTGGAGAGAATAAACTGAATTACCGTTTCGATGATTCAGATGAAGTTTCCTTTCATGGAGGTGACAGGTATATTCCGAAGGAAGGTGAAATCATCTGTCTTACCACTATAGGTTATTGTGATGTTCCGGATGACCTGAAGACGGTATATAGAATATTGAGTTCCCATGAACACAGTTTTGATACAGGCGAAGTGACAATAGAGGCGGAGTGCGAAAAGTCAGGCTTGAAAACGTTCACATGTACGGATTGCGGCGCTGTCAAGTCTGAGACGATTGCTCCAATTGGCCATGATTACCATAATGAAAAGGAAGTTGCTGCTACCTGCACCGAACCTGGGCATGAAGAATATTATTATTGCTCCCGCTGTTCTTATACGACATACAAGGAAATTCCTGCCCTGGGACATGACTTTCTCCATTATGATGCAAAGTCTCCGACCTGCACCGAAAAGGGATGGAAAGCCTATGACGAGTGCTCACGCTGCAGCTACACATCCGATTATACCCCTCTTCCTGAACTGGGGCATGATCTTGTTGCTGTAGAAAGCAAACCCGGAAGCTGCACCCCGGGATGGTACACATACAAAAAATGCAGCCGTTGTGATTACACAACTGAAAAGATAGAGATTCCTGCTACAGGAGAGCACAGATTTGAAAATTACAGATGTAAGGACTGTGCTATCTGGGATAAGGGACCTGGTGGCGGCTATGTCTTCTACGACTGCGATGCAGATAACACCGCTTCGGGTGGAGCCGGAGAAGACGGTCTTTCTTCAGAGACATGCGGCTGGAGATTCCTTGAAGCTGCGCCGCAAGATGTCCAGATAAATGATGATGGACAGTGGGCATATGTAATTCGTTTCGGTTATTACAGGACGAGTGATTCTTCCGGAAACGAGGCGATAGGCGGAACGAAGAGCGGTATCGGAGACGGAAAGGAAAACACCCGTCTGATTGTTGAAAAAATGGGTAGTGGAGCTTATAAATCCGAGTCCGGCAGTGACAGGACTGAGCTTTATGCGGCAAAAGTGGCAGATGATTATATAAGTAATAACGGATTAAATGACTGGTTCCTTCCGAGTAAAGATGAACTTTCTTTAATGGATAATAATCTTTGTAAGAAAGACCTCGGCAGTTTCTGTGATGATTACTGGTCAAGTACGGAAAGTACCGGTACGAGAGCATATTTCCGTGACTTTGAAGAACCTTTGCTTTCCGGTACAGAAGAAAAGAGTGTATCAAAGAGAGTAAGACCTGTCAGATCGTTTTTAAAAGTGAAGCTTTGATTCTTGATAGGTGGTAGGGGTAACTGAAGCTTGAAGCAGGGTATTAACGCGAGAGTATGGCGTTTCCCCTTAATCGCGGTCTCGTGTCCCTTTTATCGTGCTGTATACAAAATAGAGAGAGAATTCATGTCGGCAGTCACAAAAGTCATACCGCAAATCGTGACATAACAGAATCAATAGCAACTTGATTCAGGAATTAATTCATCAGATTTGCAGCAGCCTCGGGATTGAGGACATAAGTCAATGCACGTCCTCCGTCTTCAAGCTTTATCAGAATATTCCTCGCCGTAAGGTGTGTCAGGTCTCTGTTGGCTGTCGCTGTTGTACACTTTGTGATCTTGCACCATTTCTCAGCAGTAAGCTTCCCCCTGAAAGACCCTGACGCTACTCTGTACATCATTGTGATTTCCCTTGAGTTGTATTCTGCAGGGTCAAGTGTTGCCATAGCTGAAGACAATCTGATTTTCTGAGCGCCGATGTTTTCGACTTTCTTCATACCGTCTGTGCAGAGATTGATGAACCATTTAACGAAGGGAGTGCAGTCCATGGCGTCCGCATGCTGTGCGTCATACAGTCTGGCATAATATTCATGCTTATTGATGAGAATTTCTGAAGAAACACTCAAATACTTTGCCTGTGATTCTCCACTGAGAAGGGCATCGGATATCAGCCTCGATATCCGTCCGTTCCCATCAGCAAAGGGGTGAATTGAAACGAACCGGAGGGATGCTACGGCACTTCTGATTACATCCGGGTATTTATCCTCAGAATCCTTTAGCCATTCACAGTATTTTTTCATTTCCGCATGAACATTCTCGGCCGGTACTGCCTCGTACATAACTTCTTCTTCCATTCTCCCGGAAAAGCGCATCACATAGACAGATTTCTTTCTGAATGCTCCCATGACAAGACTTTTCGAGGGTTTGGAGGCAAACTGGAATAATACCTTATGCCAGGACAATATCTTCTCTTCGTCGATATCCCCGATGCCGTTTCTTACTGAAAGAGCAAGACTGGCCAGGGATTCAGCATTC
>CAVBWE010000013.1:0-2185 GCA_963598715.1 Sphaerochaetaceae bacterium
ATCTGTTCCAGTCTCCTCTGACTCAGATTTCACAGGCCTTGAATTCCCTTCAGTCAGCAGCCGCAAGTGGAAGCAGAGTGTTCCAGTTCCTTGCTGAGGAGGAGTTATCCGATGAGTCTGGAAAAAAGAATTTCTTCCTTGTCGACGGAACGGAAAAAGTCCGTGGTGAGGTTAACTTCTCCCATGTCTCCTTTGGCTATGACAAGGATAGGGAAATCATTCATGATTTCTCCGCCACAGTCAAACCGGGCATGAAGGTTGCCATTGTCGGTCCTACCGGTGCCGGTAAGACAACTATGGTAAATCTTCTCATGAGATTCTATGAAACCAATTCCGGAGACATCACCATAGATGGAATATCCATCAAGGACATGAGCAGAAAGGAACTGCATGATCTGTTTGCCATGGTCTTACAGGACACCTGGGTGTTTGACGGAACGTTGAGAGAGAATCTTGCCTATAATACGGAAGGCATCACTGAGGAAGACTACAGGAATGTCATCCATGATGCCCATCTTACCCACTTTGTCAGGGCACTTCCTGGTGGGCTTGACTATGAGATCAAGGATGGAAATTCCATATCCGGTGGTCAGAAACAGCTCATCACGATTGCCAGAGCCATGCTGAAGAATGCTCCGATGTTGATTCTCGATGAGGCTACCAGCAACGTGGATACCAGAACTGAAGAAAAGATTCAGGAAGCCATGGACAGACTTTCAAAGGGAAAAACGAGCTTTGTCATCGCACATCGTCTCTCGACAATCAGAAACTCTGACCTGATTCTGGTCATGAAGGATGGAAACATCATCGAACAGGGAAATCATGATTCCCTCATGGCGATGAACGGATTCTATGCTTCCTTATACAACTCTCAGTTCAATCTTGAGTCCGATGGACCAGTGATTGACTGATTGCAAATAAAAATGGCTGTCACTTCTCCGTAATGGAAGGCGACAGCCATTTTGTCATTTCGACTTTTCTTCGTAGAGCTTCTTCAAGGCGAGGAAGGTTGATGCGGAAAGATCGTGTTCTACCTTGCATGCATCATCACAGGCCGTCTTGTCATCGACGCCCAAAAGGACGAACAGCTGATGCAGGACCTGATGTCTTTCGTAGATTTCCCTGGCGATGGCAAGACCGGATTCGGTGAGATTGAGAACCTGTCTTGGACCGACGGTGACATATCCGACATTTTCGAGCTTTTTCAATGCGATGGAGACGGAAGCCTTGGAGTAGTGCATGGAATTTGCGATGTCGATGGCATGGACATTGCTGTTTCCTTCTTCCTGAAGCATCAAAATTCTCTCAAGATAATCTTCGGCGGATTCATTTGTATTTGTGTCTTCCATAATGCGCCTCCTTCTGGCTGCAATAATAGTTAACCATAATTAACTTTTTGTTGACAAGTGCTTTTTCATATTATAGACTATTTGCGTTAGTTAGCACAAACTAACATATGATTCCTGCCCTTGAACCAGGTTGTGAATCATAGACGACCTCCAATATATAAAGACCCGGATCATGAACCAATCCGGGTTTTTAGGTTTATTTTTCCGGATGTCTCATTTGACTCATAAGCGATCTGAAGTTATCGTCAGCGTGCTTTCCGACAAGTTTGACACTGGTGATCTGGGGGATTTCATTCATAAGTATGACTTCCACGGAATCCTTGATGTCGCTAGGTGCCATAGAGCAACCATCACATGCGCCGATAAGACGGACATAGAGCGTACCGTCATCCTTGTCATAGTGGTCGATTTCGATATCTCCGCCCTCGCTTTGCATATAGGGCCTGACCTTGTTCAAGGTGTACTGTATTCTGTCTTCGAGTGTTTTCATTTCTGCCTTTTATCCTTTTGAATTATAGAATTTTTTGTTTTTTATGTCCATTGTTTCCTCGGAAATGCAAAAAAACACGTTTTTTAAAATATTAGTTGACACTAACGAAAGTTTGCTTATACTATCTAAATAGTTATAACTAACCAATTTTGTATGGAGGCGTCTTATGCCAATTGCCATTGCACCCGTCGGAAAAGAACTTATCATCAGAAAAGTTTCCGGAAATGATAAAGTCAGGAAACATCTGGAGAGTCTTGGGATTGTTCCGGATCGAATCATCACGGTACTGGAACAGACCAACAAGGGACTTATCGTCCTTGTCAACGACATGCGTTTGGCGTTGGAT
>CAVBWE010000014.1:0-2592 GCA_963598715.1 Sphaerochaetaceae bacterium
TGGGATGGTCCAACCGGCAATGAAAAATATATTGTTGCTGTTCATAAAAAATAAGGAGGCTTCTTAGTATGAATGTTGGCGTAATCGGTGCGGGTGCAATCAGTGAAATTTACCTGCAAAACATGATGACTGCACACCGTAATCTTACCTGAATTCTCGCGCAACTTGTAGCACTAACCCCCGGCATAGGGGGTTAATTTAGTTTGAATAAACGAAATAAGTAGGTTGACACTTTGAGCTAATTCATGCTACAATTGTAGCATGAACGAATCAGATAAGATTGAATATAAATATGTGTACGAAAAGTCGAGAAAACTCTACAGAGTTGTAGTGGATCGACCCGTCTACGATAAGGAAACAAAGAAGACAAGGCATCACTATGAAACCGTCGGAAAGGCAAAGGAAAGGGGCGGAGAAATCGAGTTCGGTTCGAAGTACGCTGCAGTACATAACATCGAAGACAAGAAGGAAGAGGTTCCTGTCGTGAAAGAGGTCATACCATCGGGAGAGGTACTTGTGCTTGAAGAGGCGAGCAGGGAGGTCGGGCTTAAAAAGACACTTGTCAGTGCTTTCGGGAAGGATAAGGCCGACAGGATTGAAGCTCTAATCTTCTTTCTCCTCTGCACGGGAGATGCGATGATGGATGCTGAGGAATGGTGTTCTGCCAGAGATCTCAAAAAGCTGGCAGGTCCAAGGATAAGCGAACTCTTCACCTCTCTCAGTGATACGGCCTGCTCATCCTTCTTCTTGAAGTGGGTACAGGAGAAGGCAAAAGACAAAATCGTATGCTACGACATAACGAGTGTCAGTACATATGCCACCGATATGGATATTGCCGAGTACGGCTATAACAGAGACCATGAGAAGTGGCTGAAGCAGATAAACCTTGCCATGGTTACAGACAAGGACAGTCACATACCGCTTGCATTCAGGTCCCTCAGTGGAAGTCTCAGCGACAGTCAGACCCTGATGGACACGATACACGAATTCGAAGGCTATGGAGCAAAACCATATGGCTTCGTGATGGACAGAGGATTCTGGAAGAAGGCCTTTCTCGATATGATGCATGAAAAAGGCGTCAAGTTTGCTCTTCCCGTTCCATCCTCGGTCGGCTGGGCCACGGACCTGATAAAGGAACATAAGAACGATGTGTTCTCATCCGGTTATTACGAAGACGATGAAGGTAATACCACATTCTGTTACACGGTCTACGATCCTCAGAAGGAGAGCCGGAAAGTCTGGGCTCACATCTATTACTCGGCGGCACTTGAGACGACAAGGAGGGAAAAGTTCGTAAAGGAATATACGACGAGGAAGAAGGAACTGGAAGAGGACAGAGCGAATGAGAAATACCGGGCATTCTATGATAAATACTTCACGGTCTCGAAGGCGGGACGCGGCGGGAAGATTCATGTTACAGACATAAGACCTCTTACCGAGATTCTGAATGAGAATCTTTTCGGATACTGGGTTCTCTATACAGACATGGAAAAGGACGCAATAAAGGCCCTCGTGATGTACAGGGAGAGAACATTCATTGAAGCCGGATTCGATGACCTGAAGGGAGCGACCGACATGAAGAGGCTCAGATCCCACAAGGCGGAGTCAGTCTATGGAAGACTCTTCATGCAGTTCTGTGCTCAGATACTGAGAACGGTACTCAGGAATAAGATACGTTCCTTCGATGCTGAAACGAAGAAGTATGCATCCTCTCCGGATACACTTCTGAAGAGAGTGAAGAGTTACTCGAAGGTGAAGTTCAGCGGGAAGTACAAAGCGCAGTATTCTGCTCCGACGAGAGGACAGAGACTCATATTCAAGGCGCTGGGGATAGACTACCAGAACTCCTCTGATGACAGCAGCGATGCATCGGAAACTGAACGCAATTTCAGTGAGTAGAACGGATTCACATATTATGTACAACAAATCGATGATAGGAGCGACGGATGAACGAAAAGGATAGAGTAAAATTGAGAAAAGCATGTACGGACTGCGACAGAGATGTCAGGAGAGCCCTCTACATATTCAGTAACGAAGTGGAAAGCATGAAGTATGGAGAGGAGGAAAAGATTGACAATCTTCCTTCTCAGCTGCGGGATTCGACGAAAGGAGACCAGCTGGACGAAGCAGTCAGGCAGCTGACAGATGTCGCGGAAAAGCTTGATGACATCTCCACGGCTCTTGATGATATTACGGATGCTCTCGGAGCAGAATCGAAGTTCATTGCTCCCCGGGAGGCGATGAAGTCGCTCAGTCCCGGAAGAAAAGGAAAAAGCTTTCATGCTCTGTTCCCAGAGAGTCTTCTGAAGGAACTGAAAGCCGAGTCAGCAAGAAGAGGAATAAGCATGAACGAAATGGTTTACAGAACGCTCCGGAATGAGCTTGAAAAGAGGGCTTGAACGGATATGTACAACAAAACCGTGATAGGCATCGGCTCAGGCTGCCACTGCCTCTCGAGAATGGCTTAAGCGGCTTCCTGAAGACGGTGCCAGGGGGCGTTTTCCGGGTTCGTGCTACAATTTGCGCGAGAATTTCGGGTACCACAGCGTCTGCATCCGGTGTTGTAAAATAATGTAAATAGTGAGGAGGCAG
>CAVBWE010000015.1:0-25235 GCA_963598715.1 Sphaerochaetaceae bacterium
AAGACCACAGTGCCCTTGCAAAGTACTATGAGCTCATCAGCGGCGTGACGATCGAGTAAGGAAAACGCACCTTTAAGCTGAAATTCCCAAAAGGCCTCCTGATGACGAAATTCATCCGGAGGCCCTGTTTATCTGTTTCAATCCAAGGCTGACCCGCTGCCTTCAGGCACCATACGGCACATAAGAGGTACAAATGGCAGACTTTCCGTACTGTCCTGTTCATGCTGGGGCGGTACGGCCCTGCCTCCCGGGCATCCGGGTCCGTGCGGTGATGCCTTCTGCCGTCTTTTTCCGCTGATACTGATTTCCCGGGCACTTCAAAGGGGCAGCGTCCTCACAAAGAGAGGCTGTGGACCGGAAAAATCAGCAGCAGGAGGAACGGATACAAAATCGATTATTTTTTTAAAACAATTCGCTTGCTTTTAAACAGCCGCTGTCCTAACATTATTCTGCTTAAAAGATAATGGCCGTCGGACTCTTTTCAGACGTCTGGAGACCGGAATCGGATCAAGTCCTTCAGTCTGCCCGGACTGCAGGCAAATGTAGGCGGCTGGCCACGGAGAGATTCCTTTTTATTCCTGTTTCTTCTCCGGCCAGGCGTTCTGTTCTGGAGAAAAGATGAAACTTATTGATACAAGGGATGCTGTCGGCAGCGTTCTTGCCCACGATATCACGCAGATTATAAGAGGTGTCACGAAGGGACCGGTCTTCAGGAAGGGACACATAGTGAAGGAGGAGGACATACCGGTACTCCTCTCCGTCGGCAAGGACCACCTGTATGTCTGGGAAAACGCCCCGTCGATGCTCCACGAAAACGATGCGGCGGATATTCTCGGAAAGATATGCCAGAACAGCGGGATGCATCCGACCGAAGTGAAAGAGGGAAAAATCGAGCTCATAGCAGATGAAGACGGTTTCTTCACTGTCGACGTCGAACGCCTCAGAAGAATCAACATGCTCGGAGAGATGATGATTGCAACAATTCCATCGGGAATCCGCATCAGGAAGGGACAGAAGCTCTGCGGGACCAGGATCATTCCTCTTGTCATTGAAAAGGAAAAGATGGAAAGGGCGAAGGAGACGGCAGGTCCGGAGCCGCTGATGAAGATTACGCCGTTCAGAAGAATGAACTATGGCGTCGTAACAACGGGCAACGAGGTCTTCTACGGACGGATAGAGGACACATTCACGTCCGTAATCGAAGACAAGATGCGCGAATTCGACTCCGTCATGACTGCCCATACGATATGCGACGATGACCCGGACCATATTCTTTCGGCAATACGGGCCATGATTGACGACAGGTCGATCGACATGATCATCTGCACAGGCGGAATGAGCGTCGACCCGGATGACAGAACTCCCCTTGCAATCAGGAATACGGGGGCCGAAATAATCTCATACGGTGCTCCCGTGCTTCCCGGAGCAATGTTCATGATGGCATATCTTGCTGACGGAAGGCCGATAGTAGGACTGCCGGGTTGCGTCATGTATGCCGGCCGCACGATTTTCGATATTGTTCTTCCGCGCATTGCAGCCGGTGTGAAGATTACGGGGGAATACCTGGCAGGACTCGGCCAGGGCGGACTCTGCCTTTCATGCCCCGTCTGCCGCTTTCCGTTCTGCACATTCGGGAGGGGGCAGTGATGAACACAAACTTCCGTGCTGCCGTAATAACCCTTTCAGACAGATGCTACAACGGAGAAAGGGAGGACCTCTCGGGGCCCGCCATCGTCAGATACCTTGAAGAAAAGGGATGGAGCGGCATCCTCAGCTTTCTTCTTCCCGACGACAGGATGATGCTGGAAAAAAAGCTCATCGAACTGTCAGACGAAACAGAAGTTGACCTCATCCTCACAACAGGCGGAACGGGTTTTTCCGGGCGCGACATAACACCGGAAGCGACAGAGGCGGTAGCAACAAGAAATGCTCCCGGCATCAGTGAAGCCATCCGGGCATTCAGCCTCACAAGGACGAAGCACGCGATGCTGTCGCGGGGAGTCTCTGTAATCAGAAACTCCACCCTCATAATAAATCTCCCGGGCTCGCCGGATGCAGTAAGGGAGTCAATGGATGTGATCATAGAAGCACTCCCTCACGGGCTTGGTCTCCTGAGGGGTGAAAAACTTGATAAATAAACAGCTTTTCCGGAGGAAAACAACATGAAAAAGTTATTATCGGTTCTTCTCGTGGCGGCCTTTGTGCTCACAGGCATATCTGCACAGGGCCAGAGGGAGACTCAGGCGACTGCAGAAAAGACGGAAATCATCGTATTTGCAGCAGCATCAATGACTGAAACCCTCACAAAGATCAAGGAACTTTATGAAGCAGCCAGGCCGGAGGTTACAATCACCTACAACTTCGACTCAAGCGGAACACTGAAGACACAGATTCAGGAAGGTGCAGACTGTGACCTTTTCATTTCTGCTGCACAGAAGCAGATGAATGCACTGGCAGACCTCAACATGATAGACAGTGCGACAAGGGTTGATCTTCTTGAAAACAGGACGGCGCTCGCAGTACCTCAGGGCAACCCCAGGGGAATCACATCATTTGACCAGCTTGCAGAACTCCTCAAGGAAGGAAAAGTCTTCCTCGCCATCGGCAACAGCGATGTTCCCGTCGGACAGTATACACAGAAGATCTTCGACTACTATTCAATCAATGAAGCCGATATTGCGGGCTCACTGACATACGGAACAAACGTCAAGGAAGTGACGACACAGGTAAGCCGGCAGTCCGTTGACTGCGGCATCATCTATGCAACCGATGCATTCTCCGCAGGTCTGACAGTCGTCGACACGGCAACAAGCGAGATGACAGGCGGCAGAGTCATCTATCCTGCAGCTGTCATTGCCGGGGCAAAGCACGCTGATGCAGCACTGTCTTTCCTTGAATACCTGAAGGGTGATGAGGCCATGGCAGTCTTCTCATCCGTAGGCTTTGCAAGCGCACTCTGATCAGGAAGGAAATGAACAGGGAGGGCTTCCTGCCCTCCCTCTCTTCCTTTCAGGACCGCCTTTTTTCACGATATGGACTGGTATCCCCTATTCAACTCGATAAGAATAGCATTCTTCACATCAATAATAGTATTCTTTCTCGGCATCCTGCTGGCCCACCTGGTCGCACGGATGCACCCGGTGATAAAGGGAATTCTTGATGTTATTCTGACACTTCCGCTCGTACTTCCCCCGACTGTCGTGGGGTTCTTCCTTATTCTGGTATTCGGAGTGAAAACCCCTCTGGGACAGGTGCTGGGAAGAATCGGCATAAAATTCGTAATGACATGGTACGGAGGAATCATTGCGGCATCCGTCGTGGCATTTCCCCTTATGTACAGGACAACCCGGGGAGCCTTTGAGGCATATGACACAACACTCTCGGAAGCCGGCCGGACCCTTGGGCTCAGCAATGCATTCATCTTCTGGAGGATAAAGATCCCGACATGCAGGCAGGGAATACTTGCGGGCGTGGTCCTCGCCTTCGCCCGTGCCCTCGGCGAGTACGGTGCAACAAGCATGCTCATCGGCTACACTCCCGGGAAAACTGCAACAATCTCCACGACCGTCTACCAGCTCTGGCGCACAAACAACGAAAGGGAAGCCTGCGTCTGGGTTGCCGTAAACGTGGCAATTTCCGCTGCGGTACTTCTTACGGTCAATCTTCTTGAGTCAAAGGACAGGAAGGAAAGGAGGAAGAAGCCGTGAAACTCAGCGTGAACATAAGGAAGGACTACGGCTCATTCATACTTGAATCATCATTTGAGACGGATGATATGTTTACCGGATTCCTGGGCTCTTCAGGCTCCGGAAAAAGCATGACGCTCAAATCAATTGCCGGAATCATAACCCCCGATGAAGGCTCGATAGTCCTCGACGGCAGAATCCTTTTTGACAGCAGGAAGAGAATCAATGTACGACCGCAGGACAGGAAGGTAGGATACCTTTTCCAGAACTATGCACTCTTTCCGGCCATGCCGGTAAGGAAGAACATAATGTGCGGCCTCACCCGGGAAAAGGACAGGGCCCGGAAAATCAGAAAGTACAATGAGGCGATAGCCCTTCTCCATCTTGAGGGACTTGAGAACCGGCTTCCCTCCCAGCTCTCCGGAGGACAGGCCCAGAGGGTTGCACTTGCGAGAATCATTGTAAGTGAGCCTGACCTTCTTCTTCTTGATGAGCCGTTTTCTGCCCTGGATGCATTTCTGAGGCGAAAACTTCAGGATGAACTCCGGCAGGTCCTGATGAGCCTCGGCAGAGATGCCATACTTGTCACCCACTCCGCAAGGGAGGTACGGCGGATGTGTTCACGCCTCTTTGTCATGAAGGACGGCAGAATAATAAGGGAGGGAAAAACAGAGGATGTCTTTTCTTCTCCGCAGAGTGACGACTGCAGGGTCCTTCTTGAAGACTGCTGAGCATAAAAAAGGCAATACACGGCATATCCGGAAGCCCCAGGTGCGGCGTTTCCTCTTCTTCTTCGTCTCCGGGCCTTCGGGATGCAGACTCAGAAAAGCCTGCCAAGCCCGTATATAAGCACGGGAACAAAGGGCGCAAGTATGAAGTTTGCAATTCTGATATGCGTCACATTGAGAAGATTAAGACCGATGGCAGCCACAAGAAGCGATCCGGTTTCCGACATCCGGCTTATCACAGTTTCATTGACGAAGAGGGCAATCCACCCCGAAAAGAGCGTAAGAAGGGCTTCGTAAACAAAGCACACCACTCCTGCCAGCGAGCAGCCGATGCCCTTGTTCGATGCCATGAGGAAGACTATGAGGATGTCGATGAATGACTTGGCAAGATATATGCCGTACGTCCCCTTCGTCCCGCTCTCTATCGCCCCGACTATAGCCATGGCTCCGACGCATACAAAAAGTGATGCCGAGACAAAGCCGTCGGCAAGGAGGGAATCATTCCCTCCGATTCTCCTCTGAACGGATTCTCCGAATTTCGTGAAAAGAGAATCAAAGTCAATGAGTGTGCCGATAAGCACTCCCGCCACAACGGACGCAGTCAGGACAAGGAGGTCAGTGTCCGGAGAAAAACCGGAAACTCCCGAATAGAGCACACAAAGTCCCAGGGCCGTCATAAGACCGTCCTTAAGTTTCTGCGGTATGCCCTTCCGCAGAAAAGCCCCTGCAAGGCCGGCAAGCGTAATACCCGCTCCGTTTATGATGACGCCTGTAAAAGTCATATTTCTCTCCGGTCAGGAATACTACCGCTTCCACGGCTTTTGATAAAGATACAATGCCCTTCTCCTGCAGTTTCAGCAAATATGGGACCCCCATGACGGAAGTCCCATAAAACGGAAGAGACAGTTTTTATTTTGCAATCAGTTTCTTCACATCGACCACGATATCACGAACGGTATAGCAGCTCATGATGAAGGAGTTGAGGGGCATGCAGAGATAGAACCATCTTTTCTGGATATGCATCTGCTGCGTCAGCTGGGTTGCCCCGCTTGTGAGAATGAAGCTGTAATAGAAAAGTCCGACGAGGAAGACGAGACTTACGGCATCACAGAATATGTTGAGCACATTCACCCACTTCCTGTCCTTGAACTTCACCTGAAGAAGATCAACGGCAAAGTGTGCCTTGTCCCTGCAGAGTATGGAGGATGTCGTCATGATCATCCATGCAAAAAGCATCTCTACTATCTCATCAAACCATCCCATCGAGAAGGACGGAAAATACTGAAGAAGAGGTACCCATCTGAAGAAGACGTTTGCAATCAGGATCACAAACAGACCGACAAAGCAGATCATCGAAAGTGTTTTCAGGACTTTCATCAGCCCGGAATCTATTTTCTTTAAAATTTCCATGATTCTCTCCTTATGCAAACATATTCGGCAGCCACAGCGTAAGGGCCGGGCAGAAAGCACAGACCAGAAGGACTATGAATATACCCGCCACATACGGAAGTACTTCCTTTGACAAGGTTATCAGGTCGACTCCGCATATACTTGAAACTGCATAGAGGCTCATACCTACCGGTGGCGTCAGAAGTCCGATCATGCTTGCAAGAACCATGACAATACCGAACTGGACAGGGTCAACACCCATCTGTGCGATGATCGGCATGAAGATCGGAGTAGCAATCAGGATGACTGCCGTTCCTTCGATGAAGCATCCGAGCACGAGAAGGACAAATATGATGATCAGCATCAGTACGACGGGATTACTTGAAATACTTGTCATGCCGACGATGATTGCATCGGGAATTCTCTGATGCTGGAGGAAGTATGCAAGGAAGTTTGCAACAGCTATGATATAGAGTGTCTTTACGCTCTGAATCATTGACGTATACAGGGTTTCCTTGAAGCTCTTCCATGTCATTTCCTTATAGACAAGGCCAAGAACGCAGGCGTAGGCAGATGCAACGACTGCAGCTTCGGTCGGAGTGAAGAGACCGCCCCAGATGCCGCCGATGATGATTACAACGGTAAAGAGGGATGGAACTGCACGGAGGAAATACGTAAGACGCAGTTTCCACGGCATTTTCGGCTGAACGGGGAAGTTACGTCTCTTGCTTGTAATATAGACGGCGATAGCCATTGCAAGTGCCATCATTACTCCGGGGATGAAACCTGCCATGAACAGCTTGCCGACAGATACACTGGTAATCGAAGCATAGACTACCATGGGAATTGACGGAGGAATTACCGGCCCGATTGTTGAAGAAGCAGCGGTAATACCTGCACTGAAGGTATGGTCAAATCCCGCATCATCCATAGCCTTCATCTCAATGACTCCGAGACCTGCGGCATCAGCTACCGCCGCACCGCTCATACCGGAGAAAATAACCGATGAAAAGATGTTGACCTGTGCCAGTCCACCCGGCCAGTGTCCGCAGACTGCCTGGGCAAACTTGAAAATCCTGTCTGTGATTCCACCCGTATTCATCAGGTTGCCGGCCAGAAGAAAGAAAGGAATAGCCAGCATCGTGAAACTTGTCGTTCCGACGTAGATGCGCTGTGCCATGACAGGAAGGAATGCTCCCTGCCCGAGTGCGGCAAACACACCCATGGAAGAAATGCCCATGGCAGAAGCAACCGGGACGCCGATTACCATCAGACCGATAAGCAATACACATACTATCAAAGCAATCATTGTACTTACCTCTCCTTCTTTAGGGGGATATGAGAAGACAGGGGCAAGACCGCCCCTGACTTCCTTCAAAGACCATCATTTCTTGCTGGGTCTTTCAGCCTCTACCATCTCAAGGAAGGTATCAATAAGCTTCTGGTCACCTACATAGTTGGCAATTGCCTTGTATGACGGCTCCATCTTTGCCGAGAAGAGACTCGTATCAGGATATGTGACTTCCATGCCCTTTTCCTCAAGCATCTTGATATAGTCAGCATCACTGTTCTGAATCATGCTTCTCATCGTTTCAGCAGCATTTCTGCTCTCTTCCGTGATGATCTGCCTCTGCTCGTCCGTCAGCTTCTCCCATGTCTTCTTGGAAACAACAAGGTTCATGGAATTGTAGACATGATTGGTGACTGCAAGGTACTTCTGGGTTTCATAGAACTTCTGCGTGTAGATGACTGCAAGCGGGTTTTCCTGTCCGTCAACAACACCTGTCAGGAGTGACTGATAAAGTTCATTGAACGCAATGGCCGTGACTTCTGCGCCGAGGGCTTCGATACAGCTCTTGAGCTGGATCTCTCCGGGTGTTCTCATCTTCAGACCCTTGACATCATCGGGAGTATTGATCGGGTGCTTGCTGTTCGTCATGCATCTGAATCCGTAATCCCAGCTGCCGAGATAGACGAGTCCCTGAGCATCAAGGTCGTTCTTTACCCATTCTGAGAACGGACCGTCGAGAACATCATATGCATGCTGATAATTCTCGAAGACGAACGGCATCATGACTGTTGCGAACTTCGGAGAATACTTTCCGAGAGAACCCTGAGTTCCGAGAGACATGTCGACTGCGCCGAGGATATTCTGCTCAAGAATGTCATCAGGAGCACCGAGTGTGTTGTTCGGGAATACGTCGATATGAATTGCACCGTTTGTGCGCTTCTCGACGTTTTCAGCAAACTGCTTTGCAGCGATTGCTCCGGGATGATCCTCTGCAGCATAGTGTGCAAGTCTCATGTTGATTACAGATGCTTCTCCCTTGCCCTCACTTGATCCCTGGGCAAAAAGACCAGTTGCTGCAACTGCCAGAACCAGTGCGATTACCAAAATCTTCTTCATAATCAAATCTCCTTTTTTTATGACAATTCCTGAACTCAGTCCTTCTTTTCCTGAGCCTTCATGATTGCTTCTACAACTCCCTTGAACCATGTCGGAACCTTTGTCTCGACCTTGTTCTCCGGATAATGACCGTTCTCATCAGGCATTGTGCCGTACTTGATCATTCTTTCGACATGACCGCCCTTGTCCGTTCTCGGTGGGGAGAAGATATCGATTCCCTTGAAGCCTGTCAGGGTCTTTCCGCCGTGCATGACGTTGGAAGGATGGACACAGACATCTCCTGCAACCATATGAACCGTCTTTCCGCCGATTACGTGTTCCTCTGTTCCCTCAAGCATGATCAGAATCTGCTCAGCCTCATGCTTGTGCATGGGGAAAGTAGCTCCCGCAGGGTTCTGGATGAAACTGATCTGGATGTTGTCCCCGAGAATGAACTGTGTGACAATCCCTTCTTCCTCTACAAGAGGAGTAAAGGGAAGACTGTCGATGTGATAGATATACTGTCTGTCATCTTTTTCTGCCATGGCAAAACGCTCCTTACAAGAAAATTATTAGCTAAAGCATAACGCGGAAAAAAGCATTGTCAATAGTATTCTTCAAATCTTGTGCACAAGTTTTCAGCTCAAAAGCACCTTATTACGCCATAAAATCCAATAACTTTGCAAATTTTGATAGATTTTTATCTTTTCTGTGCTATTTTTCTTGTATACAAGTTAAAGCCGCAAGGTATATTAATCCATCCCGTTCACCAATGGTCTTATTCCTCATTTTCGGAAAATGAATTAAACTGCCCTGCATCAGGGAGGATTGAATGAATCAGGTTTCTTTCTCTACAGATGAGATGTATCAGGTTCTTCGGAGGGAGATCCTTTCCCTGGCCCTGGTGCCGGGATCTCTTGTCAGTGAACATCAGGTCAGCGAGAGATTTCACACAAGCAGAACGCCGATCCGCGGAGTGTTTGCCCAGCTGTCACGTGACAACCTGCTCTCGGTTGTTCCGAAATCCGGTACATATGTCAGCCTCATAGACCTTGAACGGGCCTTCCAGAGTCTCTATATCAGAATTCAGGTAGAATCAGCCGTCATGAGGGAACTTGCAAAGCACGGAAACACCCTTGTCTTCAGTCAGCTTGCCGAAAACCTGAATCAGCAGAAAAGCGCCATCGACAAGGGAGTCTTTCCTGAGGACTGGTACAAGATTGACACGCAGTTTCATGCCATATGCATGCATGCAACCGGACGCAGTCAGGTCTGGGAAATCCTTCAGAACCTCAACAACGACTACACACGCTACAGAAACCTGGACTATATGGCGGCTGATACGATGGACAAGGATGCATTCATGAGCCTCTATGAGGAGCACAAGCTGCTCTTTGATCTGATGCAGGCCCATAAGGCAGCGGAAATTTCATATGCCGTTACAAGCCATCTCTACAGCGGAATCCTCAGACGTGCAAAGAACTTTCAGAGCAGATACGAACAGTATCTGACAACTTCATCGAGCGAAATAGATGAAATACTGCTGAAAATCAAGCTGCAGCTGAATGATGCACTTGATTCATCATCCCGTTGATTCTGAAATCCGCAGTTTTCAGCCTTTCCATGCAGAAAAAGACCCTCACTCCGTTTTTGAGGGGTAAGGGTCCGTCTTCAGCTGTCACAGCCTTATCTGTATGACTTACGGTAAATCTCCATCACATCGTCATCCGAAAGGGGGACAGGGTCATTCTTGAAATTGCCGCTTGTCGCCCTGGCCTTCTCACATACAGCCTTTGCATCATCAAGCCTGAAGCCGTAGTCAGAAAGCTTGAGGTCAGCCATTCCGCATGCCTTCTGCATCTCGACAAGTTTATCAACAAAAGCTGAAGCATTGCAGGCATCTTCAACGCCCAGGGCTTTTGCCATATCCACAAAACGGCTGTCACATGCATGCACATTGACATAGTGACCAAAATATTCCCGGCTGATCATGATAAGCCCTGCTCCGTGTGCGAGGTCATGATTGAATGCGGAGAGTGCGTGTTCAATACCATGCTGGCTTGTATTGCCTGCAAGTGTCATTGCAACTCCGCTGAGAGTGTTGGCAAAAGCCATTCCCTCACGTGCTTCCATATCACTTCCGTCATTGACTGCACGCACAAGATATTTGCCGCAGTTTGCAATTGCCGTCAGGCAGTACATATCGCTCATGAGATTGTGCTTGTTCGAAATGTAGCACTCTACGGCATGGAACATGGCATCAAATCCCTGATAAGCGGTAAGGTACGAAGGAACAGTTTTCATCAGTTCGGCATCAACAACTGCAAGAACCGGATGTCTTCCGCCGAACCCCATCTTCTCCTGCGTAGTCGTGTTGCTGGTAACACACCATGGATCCACCTCACTGCCTGTTCCGGCTGTCGTCGTAATCGCAACAACGGGAAGCGGCTCAACTGAAAGCTTCTTTTTGCCTCCGGTTCCGCCACCGATATAATCCCAGATGGACCCGCTGTTGACAGCCACTGCTGCAACAGCTTTCGAAGCGTCAAGAACCGAACCTCCGCCAAGACCCAGGATAAAGTCGGAACCGGCTTCACGGGCAGCCTTTCCTCCCGCATCGATTGCTTCGACTGTCGGATTGGCCCCGATTCCGTCATAGACGGTATATACGACACCTGCCTTGTCAAGCTCGGCAAGAGTCCTGTCCAGGACGCCGCTTGCCTTTGTCGACTTACCGTTCGAAATCACAACCAGTGCCTTCTTTCCGGGAAGCGGCATCGAATGAAGATCGTTCAGCTTTCCGAGGCCGAACTCCAATTTTGTCGGACAATACATTTGAAATCCCATTGTATGCTCCTTATTGATTTCCTTTATTTTCTTAAAGAATACAGACACTGAACTTTTTGTCAAACAGTCCGGGAGTCCTCTGCTTTCTTTTCATTTAACCGGAATCTCATTTTTTTCTTCAGAGAATGATATCCTGAAAAATGTAAATTACTGTGAAAATTGCTTAGAAACCATGTTTTCAGGCATCAGCATAATTCTTAAATCAACTATTTTACCTTTCTGGACCGGGGAAAACAGAACTTGAAATACACATCCGATGAATTACAATAGCTTCATGAAGCTGAAGGAAAGGGGGGTTCTTCCCCAGTCGGACATCTACATACATAATCCGTCGCTGATATGCAATGATTACTTCTATCAGCTTCTGTGCACGGGGCACTACTACTGCACGCTGGGCTACGGGGTAAGGCCGAACACGCTTGACAGTTACCTTCTGTGTTATGTAGTGAAGGGAACGCTCTGCGCATCTCTTCTGAACGGGGAAAAGCTTACTCTTACGGAAGGAAGCCTCGGAATAATGAACTGCTACGAGAGGCCGAGCTACTGGGCTGTGGAGAACGTCGAATTCTACTGGATTCACTTTGACAGTCACAACATACGGGAACTCTACAGCAACATGGAACGGCACTCGGTAAGACTTCAGGACCGCTCTCAGGCAGAGAGCCTCTTCTCGTCGCTTCTTTCAGTATTCGAAAAGGGAAGACAGCCCCGCGACGCTGCAGTCAACAAAACGATAACCGATATTCTCACTCTCTTCTTCTATGATGAATCATCTGCGGAAAGTTCTCCAAAGTTCGAAGAGGTCATAAACTACATCTATAACAACATAGACAGGCGTATATCCAATGCTTCCCTGGCGCTGATGGTAAACATGAGCGAATTTCACTTCATACGTTCATTCAAGCGGGAAACAGGTCTCTCTCCCCATGAGTTTCTGCTCAAGGCACGGGCAAATACGGCCGCATTCCTTCTCAAGGCCACTTCCCTCTCGCTGTCTGAAATCACATACAAATGCGGCTATGCAAACGAAGCGGCATTCAGCAACAGCTTCAGGTCAATCATGGGTACTACACCACTGAAATACCGCATCGAGGCAACACAGTCTGCCTCGAAAAGAAGCCGCATAGCAAACATTGACCTTCTTGAAAAGGAAGTGAATTGAAAGGAGCCGGTTTCCCGGCCCCTGTGATGATCCGTTTCGGAAATCAGAGTGCATCTGCTCCCATGATGTCCTTATAGTTGTCCGGTGTGACGATCATTGCGTCAACTGCCGTAGCCATGTCATAGGATTCACCGTTGATGACCTTGAGAAGGACTTCAATCGATCCTCTTCCGACGGAAGAAGCCGGGAAGTATGTTGCAGCCTTCATTGCAGATGCGCTTCCGTCTGCATTCCATTCATCCTTTGCCATATAGCCGCCAAGACCGACAACACATGAAGCATCAGCAAGACCTGCCTGCTCGAGAGCGCGGAGGGCACCGATTGTTCCTTCTTCGTTTGCACCTGTCACGAGCCACTTCTTGATTTCAGGATGAGCCGTGAAGATTGCGTTTGCAACGTTGAAGCCCTTGTCCGTGGTTCCGTCATAGTCTGCAAAATAGATTCTGCTCTTGTCGAAGTCCGGGCATTCCGATGTGAACATGTCGAATTCGCCTTCAGCACGCGGAACACATGAAGAGACAGTGTCCATCGTCAGAATCAGAAGTGCACATGCCTTGTCGCCGACAAGACTGTTTGCCTTTGCATAGTCAGCAACCCACTTGCCGTTTGCCTGTCCGATTACATATGCGTTGATACCGACCCACGGAGCAATCTTTTCGCCTTTTTCCTCGAGTGCATCATCTGCTGCGACAACCGGAATTCCGGAAGGCTCAAGCTTCTCGATGACCGCACGGGAGAGTGTCTGGTCGGGTGTACATGTGACGATACCTGCGGCATTGTTTGCAATTGCGTTGTCGATTGCTCTGAGGTATTCCTCGGGGCTCATCTTCGCATCAACGAAAATGAAGTCGTATCCTGCTTCGACTGCAGCAGCCTTTGCAGCTTCGCCCTCATCGATGAACCATGTCTGGTCTCCGGCCTTGTATATGCCGTAGATTACTCCCTTGCCGGAGCCTTTCTTTGCGCCTGATTCTGCAGCACCCTGTGCAAAAAGCATAGAGAACGTACATGCGAGAACCAGAAGAACTGTCATTGCTTTCTTCATACGATAATCTCCTTTTTCAAATTCCTTTTCTATTTCGAGGCAAGAGCCTTCTTGCTTGCTTCAAGCAGGGCCTTCTCCCTGTTGGTGCGCCTGATGTAGTCACTTGTCAGGGCAAAGAGAAGAAGGGCACCGCGTGCAACGTACTGCCAGAAACTCTGGACGTTGACCATGATGAGACCTGTGTTGAATGCCTGGATCAGAAATACGCCGAGAGCTGTTCCGACCATGTCGCCCACACCTCCGGTAAATGAAACTCCGCCGAGCACCACCGCCGTTATTGCATCGAACTCGAGGTTGACGTTCGCGGCAGGCTGACCGGAGTGCATGCGGGAGCTGAATATGACTCCGCCAAGGGCAGTCACGACGCCCATCATGACGAAGAGGACGGTGATTATCCTCTCCGGATTGAGGCCCGCAAGCCTTGCTGCATCCTTGTTGCCGCCGATTGCATAGACACTGCGGCCGAATTTCGTCTTGCCCAGTACGATGCCGAAGAGAATCAGAAGGGCCACCATGATCCATACTGAAAGAGGAATGGTCAGGAACCTTGTTCCGCCTATCCACAAAAAGGATCTGTTCGTGATGCTCACCGGACGACCGTCGCAGAGTATGTATGCAAACCCCCTGAATACGAACTGGGAAACAAGCGTTGCAATGAAGGCCTCAATCTTTATCCTGTTCACCATCCATGCATTGAAGAACCCCACGAGTGCTCCGGAGAGAAGCGTTATGATCAGAGCAAGGGAGAACGGAATGCCGAGGCCGACGAGAGTTGCCGAAAGCACTCCGGTGAAAGCACACACCGAGCCGGGAGAAAGGTCATTCTGACCGGCGATGATGAGGTATGTGTGTCCAACCGCAATGAGACCCGTCAGTGAAACTCCGACAAGGATGTTCGTGAAATTCGTCCATGACAGATAATTCGGATTCAATGCCGTAAAGATGGCAAACACAACGATTATGGCCCCGATGAGGATAAGCTTGTCTCCCGGAATCAGGCCCTTGATTCTGCTCCAAACCTTATTTTTGCTCATTACTTACTCTCCTTCACTCATTGCCATGGCAAGAATCTTCTCTTCGGTTGCATCTTCCCTCATGATCGTGCCTTTCACGGTGAGATTCCCCATGACTATGATTCTGTCGCTGAGTCCCAGTATTTCAGGAAGCTCGGACGAAATGAGGATGACCCCCAGTCCCTGTTTTGCAAAAGCACATATCATCTGATAGAACTCGCTCTTTGCTCCGACGTCGATTCCCTTTGTCGGCTCATCCAGTATGAGGACCTTCGGCTCCGTCGCCATCCAGCGGGCAACAACGCATTTCTGCTGGTTTCCGCCGGAAAGCTCGACAATCTTCTTTTCCGCTGACGGTGTCTTTATCGAGAATTTCCTTATGCTGTCGGAAACGATTTCATCTTCCCTGGAAGTATCCACGAATCCCAGGGCGTTGCTGTTGCTGTCCAGGCTGGATATCGTGATGTTCTTTCCGACACAGAGATTTGCAAGTATCCCCTGGGTCTTCCTGTCTTCCGGGACATAGACGATTCCGTTCTTCATCGCCTCATGGGGATCACGGTTGCTTATCTCCCTGCCTTCAAGATAAATCTTTCCGCTTTTCTTTCTGTCGACCCCGATTATCGCCCTCATGACCTCGGTCCTTCCGGCTCCGACAAGTCCTGCAAAGCCGAGGACTTCTCCCCTGTGGAGTGTAAACGATACGGGCTCCACGAAGTCACTTGATATCCCTTCGACCCGCAGCAGTTCCTCCCCTATCGTCTTTTTCCTGTCGAGGCTGTCATATATGTCTCCGAGATCCCTTCCGACCATAAGGCGGATCATCTCGTTCTCGGGCGTCGTCTTTGCGTCCACTGTCGTTACATACTTTCCGTCCTTGAATATTGCAACGCAGTCCGCGATTCTCCTGATTTCGCTCATGCGGTGGGAGACATAGATTACAACTATTCCCTCATCCCTCAGTTTTCCGATGATTCTGAAAAGAGAATCTATTTCCGCATCCGACAGGCTTGCGGTGGGCTCGTCAAAGCATATCACCCTGAGGTTTTCACGGCTGTATGCCTTCATTATCTCGACCATCTGCTGATAGGCAATCGAGAGATTCTTCACCTTATCCGAAGGCTTTATGGGAAGACCGAAGTCATCGATGATCTTCCTTGCCTTCCTGGAAGCTTCCGCCCTGTCTATGAGGCCGAACTTTCCCGTCGGCATGCGGCCGAGGAATATGTTCTCGGCAACGGAAAGCTCCATGAGTATCTGACGCTCCTGATAGATGACGCTGACTCCTGCCTTGAGCGCCTCATGAGGGCTGCGGAAATGAACGCACTCCCCGTCCAGGAGGTACTCTCCGCTTGTCGCCTGATAGTCTCCGTTGAGAGTCTTGAGGAGCGTTGACTTTCCCGCCCCGTTCTCGCCGAGGAAAGCCAGTACCTTCCCGCCTTCGGCAGTGAACGAAACATTGTCAAGCGCCTTTACGCCGGGGAAGTATTTGGTGATGTTCCTGAATTCAACGCTGTGACCCACTCAATTCCCCCTCCTTTCGTGATATAGAAATGCTAATACCCGTTTTCATAAACCAACAATGTGAAAAATTGCTTTATTCTTGCAAAAAACTGCTCAAAACAGACAGCGCTGCAGAACTGCGGAAGAATTGCATGGAAAAGCATCTTCCGGCAGTCAGCCGCTCCGGTATACCGGCACACCTGATTCTCACACAAGATCCGGCAGTACCTTCCTGAGTCTCTCGCAGTCTGCAAAATCCGGTTTTTCCCGAAGAGCCGCATCGAACTCCCCGTCAGCCTTCCTTCTTTCCCCGAGGCAGAAAAGTCCAAGGGCCTTCAGATAGTGACACTGAGCCGAATTGTTCTTCTTCAGATCTTCATTCCACATCTGAAGTCCCGGAAGAGACACGGCAAAATAGTCATAGTCCGTATCGTCGTCAAGGTGCTTTTCTCCATAGTCGATGAGGCTTTCAAGCTTCTTTTCCGCTTTCTCTTCCTCTCCCAGCTTTCTCTCTGCAAGAGCCTGGAAGACGATGATGTCCGCACTCTGGTCGTAGTAATACATTGCAGTTGAAAGCTCCGCACTGCCCTCCGTTGCCATGAGCCATTCTCTTCGGGCCTCTGCCGTTTCTCCGTTCCCTTCATGGATGAGGCCCATCATGTAATGGATTTCGTTGTCCCTGCATCCCTCAAGTTTTCCCTCTCCAAGGTTATGAGGATATGTCATGGCCCTTTCAAGGTATTGCAGTGCAGAGGATGCATCACCTTTTCTGATGCTCATGAGGGCAAGGCTGCGCAGTGCCGTTATGTACTCCTTCGTTACCTTTCCTTCTCCTCCTTCCCACGGGTGGAAGTTGTGTGAGAGAAGTATCGCGAGAGCTTCCTCATGGCGGCCTGTCCTGTTGAGGAAGGAAAGATACAGTACAATGAGGTCATCACGCGTGAATGCCGTGTCATGGTATTTCTCAAGCAGTTCCATCCTTTCGCTTATCCCGATACCGAGTTTTGCCTCAAGTTCGACAAGCTCAAGAAGGATCCTGGCGTCGGATGTATCAAGAGACCATGCCTTCTTCATGAGGGAGAGTGCCTCATCCTTCCTGTCCATTTTGTTGTAGAGGACTATGGCCTCATTGCGCCAGACCGTTGCATTGAGGCCCTCGGCCTTCTTCCAGCACCTGTATGCCGTATCATAGTTCTTCCTGTCATAGGAGAGATTTCCCATGAGGTAGCAGGCCTTCCTGTCATCGGGGCGGAGCGAGAGGACAAATGAAAGTACAATGCTGTCCTCAACCGTATTCGGGAACGTATAGCTCTCGTCCGCCTCTGCTCCCTTCTCCATCCATTTTTCCGCGTCCTTTCCTGCAAGGTGAGAAGCATATGCCATGTAGTAGAAGACCATGGGGCCGGGAACGGGAGCAAGGGAAAGCACTTCAATCGCCTTCTCCTCCTCGCTCCAGCTCATGAGGTCCCATGCAAGATAGATGTAGTTTGCATTGCGCCCCGCTGCACGTTCCTCAAGAGACGGATCTCCGAGGAAATAAAGGGAAGCATAGTCGAACGGATCGTGCGCGATGTTGTCCAGGGCCTGGGAATGCGCTTCCTCCGTTCTTCCGAGACTCTCCAGTATGAAGAGCTTCAGTGCGCGGGCCTTCATCGCCCGGGTATTGTACGAAAGGGCCCTCTCTATGAACTCAAGCGCATGCAGACAGTTTCCCCGCCTTTTTTCTATGAGGGCAAGGTTATAGAAGCTTCTCGAGCATTCCCTCTCGCTCCATGTCGCCTTGTAGAATGCATCATATGCCCCGTCCCAGTCCTCTCTGTAGAGCCTGACGAGTCCGAGGTAATAGTAGGCCTCGCTGTCATACGGATTGGGAGTCAGCCAGGTAATTCTCTTCACTGCGTCAAGAAAATGCCTTTCAGCTTCCTCCGGGAGACATCTCTTGAGAAGAAGTTCCCCGTAGAAGAGATTTGCCCTGCTGTCGAATCTGTCACGGCGGAGGGCCTCGATGTAGTACGGCTCGCTCTCGTATGTTGCATGCCTGTACTGTTCAAGGTGCTGGGCCGCAAGTACAAGTTCCTCGTTTGTCCTGATGTCACAGGGCCTTCCGATGGTGTCGGCAGGACATGGAAGAGGCTCATCCTTCCTCTCTTCAGGAGACGAGGAGATGACAGGACGGCCCGAGGATTCATAAACCGAGAGTGTGAGCTCAGTCTCCTTCAATTGACACCTTACGGACCTGACAAATGATTTCTCGACCTTCAAATCCGCCTTCTCGGAGAAGATGATGTTCCCCTTCCTGTCGGAGAGTGTTATGACTGCACCGTCAATGGAGGAAGGCACATAGACATACACATCAGCCTTTTCTCCGTCACAGAGGAAGTTCACTGCCGCATTGAGATTTGCGTTCCTGACATAACCGGCATCCCTGTACGGCATGAAGTACTGTGTGAAACTCTTCTCCTCTCCGGGGGCAAGGAACGTGAAGTCCGGCTGATTGTCGGTATAGACACCGGTCATAAGCTCTATGTATGGACCGTTGCTGTCCGTGAGGTTCCTGTCCCAGGCTCTGCCGAAATCGCCGTTTCCCCATGTCCACTGCTTCTTTCCCGGTGATATGTGATGGTCTGCAACATGAAGGATTCCTGCCTTCTTCGAATAATCATAGCCTCCCACAAAGTCAAATTCGCTTCTGTATGCCATGTATGACGTCGGCACCGGAATATTCTTGTACCGAGAAATGTCGACACCTGCACTGTAGTCATGCTTGTAGTATGTTCCGTGGGCAATCGGAAACGATGAGACATCCCTCTTTCCGTGGTCATACACCGCAGTGACGTCGGGAGGAAACACGGACTGCGTGTCGTCGTTTACGCTGACTGCGGGATTGGCCCACCAGAGGAATGTCTGGGTATGACTGGTCCTGTTGTAAAGCTGGGCCTTTATCTCTATGTAAGCCTTTCCGGGGTAAAGGGTGAAGCGGGTCACTGCCCTGGTTCCGTACATTTCGTCGGTATCCCCGATGGCGAGGGTTACCGATCCGTCACTGTTTCTTTCAATCATGGAGCCGACAGGCATATATGTCGTGGGCCTGTGATGCTGCGGCCAGTTGAATTCGATGCCTCCGCTGATCCACGGCCCCAGAAGACCCACGAGGGCCGGCTTTATGACCTCGTTGTGATAAACGAAGTCATAACCGTTGGTCTTGTCGTATGCCCTCTGGATTCTTCCGCCGAGTTCGGGAAGGACCATGACATAGAGATACTCGTTCTCAAGGATGACTGCATTCCACTCTCTCTTCTCCTTCCCGTCCAGGATCCTGTCAATGACGGGATACGGGTAAACCCTGCCGCTTGAGCCCTGATAGACCCTCTTCTCGAGAAACATCGGATTCCTGTCGGGCTTCCCCGTTCCGTATGTCTCAATGGTTACCTTTTCTCTTCTGATTTCAGCAAATGAATGAGTCATCTCTTCTTCTCCGTTATGGTGAGTATATAAACGGAAATTGCCGTCCACAATGCTGAAAATTGCTCATTTATTACAAAAGACTGCTGTCACTTCATCCCTTCACAGGGCTTATAATCAGATTATGGACACACTGGAAAGCAGCTCTCTTCTCGTCCTGACAAGTCCCTGTTCGGCATCAGTTCATTCGATTGTCTTCAAGCCTCTCATGCGGGAACTGACACTCCGGCTGCCGTCAGAAGAGGCACATATGACGGACCCGTCCTACAGCGGATGCACAATCTTTCCGTTTGCAGGAAGGATCAGGAATGCCGTCTTCAGAGGCATCCCCCTTGAAAAGAATGACGGAAAGAACAGCCTTCACGGAGGATCTTCTTCACGCAGGGCATCATTCAGGAGGATTCACTCTTCTCCTTCCTCCGTCACCTACCGCACAAAAAGGAACAGCGGCGAGGACGGACTATGCGGCGACAGAGTCTACAGTGTGACATACTCCCTTGAAAACGACACTCTCCTCATCGTGCACGAAATGACTTCCTCTTCTCCCGTCCTCACGGATACGACATGCCATCTCTATTTCAACCTTGACGGGGATGAGACGGTTCTCCGTCACACCCTGTCCCTCGAAGAGACGGCAATCGTACTCAACGCGGGAGACCATACGGCAGAAAGGATTATGGACACGGAGAAGACAGCATTCGACATCACTCATCCCGTCAGACTCTCGACTCTCTCTTGCCTTCCGTCATTTTCATTTTCGCACGGCATCAACAATGCCTATGTTCTTGCCGGAAACGGAAGGCTCCGTCTCGAAGGACGTGATATTGCATTGTCTGCAGAAAGCAGCGCTTCATCCGTCGTCCTCTACTCGGGAGGGTACCTTGAAAACACGAACTCCCATCTTGCCGTTGAATTTGAAGATATCCCGACGGAGGACGCAAGAACGGTAAGCGACAGATACAGACGGGAGTTTGCGTTCACATTTCACCGGAAGTAGAAGGCCTCTATATTCCGTTTTCCGTCAGCATGGAGATATTCAGAAGGAATATGCATCAGAAGCGGGGAAACATCTTTCACGGTCATATGGATTTCACGGACGGGAGAGAAGTCTCTTAAGATGAGAATGGAGAACGCTGCTCTCCCCGGGTTAAATCAATGGCCGGTATTCTCCGTTTTCTCATGATTCTTTCATTCCGGTGCTGACACAGGTTTGACTTTCAGCAGAAAGACATTCTTCTCATAATCGATGAGGCCGTCCCTTTTCATCCGCCCCAGTTCCTTTGAGAGGGCACTGCGCTCGACGCTGAGATACGCCGCCATCTGTTCCCTGTTGAACGGAAGCGTCAGCTCGTTCTTTCCGCTCCTTGCGTGGAGCATCGAGAAATAGGTCATCACCCTTTCCCTTATGCTTCGTGCGGTCGTACAGAAAATGCGGGATGATAGCTCCATGTTCTTTCTTGCCGCAACAGAGACAAGGTTTCTCATCAGAGGCAGATACCATTTCCTGTCTCTGTTTCCTTCATCGAGAATACGGCATGTATTTATGAAGAGGACGGTACTCTCGCCGCCGGAGACTGCATCAACCATCATTTCCTCTCCGGAAAGGGCATATGACTCGGCAAAGACCTGGCCGCGCGTGATGCTGCTGAGAATGCCTGGATTGCCCCAGGGATCCGTCGTCCCGATAAGAACGGTTCCGTCCTCAACAAGACCCATCTCCTCCGTCTTCTCTCCGGAATGCAGAATCATGTCCCCCTTCGTGAACGATGCAAGGCGCAATGCATCAAGATTTCTGAAATCCGTGATTGCGTCTTCATCAATTCCTGAGAATAAAGGTGATGATATTATCATGAAAATGTCCTTTTCGTGGTTAAAACCACATACTTCATACTCAGATTATTCTATTCTTCACTCGTAAGAACAAGATAAACTGTGTAAAGGAGAGGAAAAAATGAAAAGAAGGATAATCAGCATTGACGAGGAGAAATGCACGGGATGCGGGCTCTGCGCAAATGCATGTCACGAAGGTGCAATAGCAATCATCGACGGCAAGGCGAAGCTTATGAGGGACGACTACTGTGACGGGATGGGAGACTGCCTCCCGTCGTGTCCGACCGGAGCAATCACATTCACTGAAAAGGACACTCTGGCCTATGACGAAAAGGCTGTCGAGGAAAACAGGAAAAGGAAGGCACAGGAGACGGGCGTTCATTTCCAGGGGTGTCCCGGAAGCCGCATGCGCACTCTCAGAAACGGTGAAGAGACGAAGAAAGAAGCGGCTGAGAGCATAAGACGCGAAAGCTGCCTCCAGCAGTGGCCCTGCCAGATAAAGCTCGTTCCGGTCAATGCGCCGTACTTTGACAGGGCAAGGCTCCTTATTGCCGCAGACTGCACAGCCTATGCATATGCCTCAATCCATGAGGACTTCATGAAGGGCAAGGTCACGATAATCGGATGTCCGAAACTCGACAGCATCGACTACAGCGAAAAGCTTGAGGCAATCATCAGGGAAAACGACATACTCTCGGTAACGGTGCTGAGGATGGAAGTCCCCTGCTGCGGCGGACTTGAGAATGCAGCGGTCAATGCCCTCAGGAGAAGCGGCAAGTTCATTCCGTGGCGGGTTGTGACATTCTCGCTTGACGGCAAGATACTTGCCGACTGAAAGAGGAAGGAAGATGAGAGAGAGAACCGGAGAAGTATTCCGCATTGCAGAGGATAATGCACCGCTTGACGGCCTCACCGTATCACGGAAGGTCGGAAACGGAATATACTGCTTCTCGCTCGGAAGGAACACTGACATAAGCGGAGAGGAGTACAGGGAGAGAAAGCTCCTTATCTCCCTCAGCGGAAGTTTCTCGCTCACGTCTTCTTCCGCTCAATATGAGGTAAAGCCGGGAGAAGCCGTCATAACGGAGGCACCGTCTCTGTTCGGTATAAAGACAGTAGAAGAGAGCGTCTACATGGAAGTGGAGCTCGGGAGGAAAACAATGGTAAGCGACAGGGTGAAGGATGGAGAAGTATTCTCTCTGAAGGATCTCGTTCCCTACAGGGATGACAGCATCGTCAATCTCGATGTGGTAAGTTCAGATGACATGAAATTCGTCGTCATGGCCTTTGACGGAGGTACGGCGCTAAGTCCCCACGCAGCTCCGGGAGATGCTGTCATCTTCGCACTCGAAGGAGAAGGAATCATAACATACGAAGGAAAGGAGCATACGCTCCATGAGGGGGAGAACTTCCGCTTCAGAAAGGGCGGCATGCATGCCGTAAAGGCAGACAGGCGCTTCAAGATGGCCCTGCTTCTGACCCTGGCATGACAGAGCTGAGTCATTTCCCGGAAAGGGCTTTTTCCTTTCCGGGGAAAACGGGTAATACGATACGGAAAAGAGAAAACAGTTTTTCCATGCTCCTATGAAAACCGGCGGCTCTGCCATATACTTCCAGTATGAGTGAAATGAGACGGAAAGACAGGCAGGTAACCTCTGCCGACGAAATATACGGCATCCTTTCAAGATGCAGGATAATCCACATCGCAATCAACGACACGCCGAGTCCGTACATAGTTCCGATGAACTTCGGCCTGGAGCGTGACGGAGAGAAAATCATAATCTACTTTCACTCTGCCCTGACAGGAAAGAAGACGGAGCTTCTCAGAAAGGACAGCCGGGTCTCCGTCGAAGCCGAACTCTGGTACAGCATTGAGGAGACGGAGAACGGGATTACACAGCGTTATGAAAGTGTCATGGGAAGAGGAAATGCCGAGCGCCTCGAAAAAACGGAGGACAAGGTCCACGGCCTCAAGGTGATGCTCAGCCAGTACAGAAAGGAGGAGCACCCTGCAGACAAGTGCAGGGGCCTCTCGCTCTGCGATGTCTACCGTGTTGTCCTCGACGAGGTAACAGGAAAGCACAATCTCTCCTGACGGGCTTCATTCCCTTCTCATTTTCTCCAGTTCCCTTCCTATTTCCTCCGTCCTCTTCTTTCCAAGGGGATAGAGAAGGAATATGAGAAGACCGGCGAAGTAAAGAAAGGCGGGGATTGCGGAGACAAGCATATGAAGCATTCTCCTTGTCCCTTCACTCTGGACCTCATTTGCCCTGTAGCCGACGGCACCCAGGAAGAAGGCCAGTCCGGATCCCGCAACGGCGGAACCGATTTTCGTGGTGAATGTCCTGAAGGATGTTATCATGCCGTCATCACGGCTGTGGAACATGTACTCTCCATAATCAATCGTATCGCTTATTATTGACGTGAAGAACACGAAGAAGGCACCGTTGGAAAGAGACGTGAGAAACGTCATGACATAAACGGAATACGGATTCGAGAATCCCGTGAAGCCGAAGACCGCGGACATCAGGGTGCCGAAGAGAAGGGCTGTGATCATCCCGTTTCTGTTACCCGTCACGGAGGAAAGCCGCGGAACAAGAAATGAGCCCAAAAGACGTCCGAAAAGTATCATCAGCGTCAGCACGGAGACACAGTCATAGCTTCCCAGAACATATATTCCATAGTACGACACAGCAGAATTACGGAGGAAGAACCCGATATTCACAATGAATCCCCCGAGGGATGCAAGAAGAAGCGGCCTGTTCTTCACTACGGCAACAAGGGACTCGGAAAGGCGACGCGTGGTTTTCTTCTTCTCCACCCTTTCCCGGACGGTGAATGCACACAGCCAGTAACAGAAGACAAGAATGAAGGCAAAAGCAGCGGATACGGCAAGATATCCCCGGGAAAGGCTCTCCGTCCGGGAGACGACAAGCGGAACAAGAAATCCCGCAAGTCCTCCGGAAATTATTCCGACAGAGCCGGAAAGAGAGAAGATACGGGCCCTTTCCAGGGGAGAAGGAGTCATGACTGACGGCAGCGTCCAGAACGGAACGTCCGTTGCCGTGAAGGATATGCCGAGAACGAGAAACGTGACAAATGTCCAGATATATCTGAAAGCCTGTCCCCCGGGAGGCGAGAAGAATGCAAGGACAAGGAAAACGGCAACGACGGGACTCGCCGCAAGAAGCCAGATGCGGTAGCGTCCGAAGCGCGACCGGGTGCGGTCGGAAAGAACTCCGACAACCGGATCAGAGGCAGCCACAATGATTCTCGAGACGAGAAAGAGAAAACCCGTGAATGCCGCGGGAAGCTCCATGACATCGGTATAGAAAATGAGAAGGAAGCTGTTGAAATAGCTGTAGACGAGATTATTGCCGAATTCTCCCGTGGCGTGTCCGAGAATCTCCCTTTTCTCAAGCATTCCGGGCCCCCTTCACGACAGGAGTGAAAGAGGACATGTCACTGAAAGTGCAGAAATCAGGAGGAGGAACGGTGAATGTGATTTCATTCTTCTCCAGGTATCTTCTCACTTCCTGCTGAAACGAGGAGAAGAGAACATCGTCCCTGCCGGCATTCATTCTCCCGTACGCAAGTCCTATATGAAAGCGGTATTCATCATGGTCCGGAAAGGCAATACGGAGTCTGGCCTTCAGCCTGTCGCGGTAATCCCTTATCGTCTTTTCATCCTCCGAAGTAAAGGGGACGAGGGCTATGCTCACACCTGTATCAATACGCAGGGATGAGAGTTTCATGACAACCTTCCCCATCGGCAGAACGGAATAAAAGAGAGGCTCAAGAATTGCCGTTACGTCCTCAAGCGGAGACACGGCAGATGCAAGTGCAGTCCAGTGTGCGCTGTCCCTCACTTCATCGCATACTCCCTCGAAGACCGTCATGTGAAAGCTTGAGGGAGGAAGAGGTATCAGATACTTTCCCCTGCCGTCTTCAAGAAGCCTCTCCTGAATACTGCAGAGACGGGGAAAGACGGGGTTGCTCCTCAGGGCACTCACCATCGTGTTTCCGGGAAAGTGCCGGAATGTTCCGTCGCTGTTGAACTTGCTTCCGATCGCAGAGCCGAAGTATGCGGTGACCATTTCTCACTTCTCCCAGAGTTTCTCAGGATAACAGCCGTTTTCCGTCTTTTCTCCGATTGCAGCCATAACGGCCTTCTTGTCATCGGG
>CAVBWE010000016.1:0-2619 GCA_963598715.1 Sphaerochaetaceae bacterium
GAAAAAACAGAGGACAGGAAAAAGAGGAGAACCGGGTGAGGGGGCATTCCCGTAAGGCATATGGCGGAGAAGACAGGATTCACGGTTTCTCTATAATCCGTGTTGAAAAGGTCAGCCGGGAAATGCCGATGACTGGACATCTATCCGGGAAAAATATCCCCTGACGGAGATTTTCGATGCCTGTGACTGTCATACGTGAGAGAAGAAACGGCATGATTGAAGAATTGAGGACGGAGAATGCCGGAATGAACGCCCGTCCTGCAAAGCCCCCTGACAAAGCAGAAGCCGTGAGCGTTATTGAGTTGAGTGCGCTTCTGCGGAAGAAACAGCTTTTTACGGCTCTATGATTATATTGTATACTTTATGAGTCTTCCTCCTTCCTTGAATCTCCGGAAGGCTTCAGTGTCTGAGGAAATCCTCTCCATGAATTGCCATGGAGTGTGAGAAAGAGAGCATGGAGGAAAACATAGTCTTCATGAGGAGGTTTTGATGATGAGACTGAAAGGCAAGAGCGTTGTCGTAACCGGTGCAAGTGCCGGAATGGGAAGGGCAATTGTGGCCCTCTTTGCAGAAGAAGGGGCAGATGTCGTTGCAGTTGCGAGAAGAAAGGAAAGGCTTGAGGAACTCCAGGCTTCTCTTGAGGATGCTCCGGGTAAGGTTGTGATAATGGCCGGCGATGTTTCGAAAAAGGAAGACAACGAGGCTATGATTGAGAGGGCTGTGGCTGAATTCGGAAAGCTCGATGTCCTTGTCAACAATGCGGGCGTCATGGATGACATGGGTCCTGTGGGAGAACTTACGGACGAGAAATACGAACACGTCATGGCAGTAAACGTCTACGGCCCCATGTGTGCAATGAGAAAGGCTGTCCAGGTCTTCCGGTCACAGGGAAACGGCGGGAGCATCATAAACGTTGCGTCAATCGGTGCAATGCGTACAGCTGCCGGGGCTGCATACTGTGCATCCAAGGCTGCCGTACTTGCAATGACGAAGAATACGGCATTCATGTATATTCCCGATAAGATCAGGTGCAATGCGATTGCTCCCGGCGGAATCAACACGGAGATCAGCTCATCGATGGGCGTTCCGAACATGTCCGGTTATGCACGGACCAAGCTTGTCATGGCAACATGTCCCGGAATGGGCAAGGCTGAGGATATTGCTTCTGCTGCGCTTTTCCTCGCTTCTGACGAATCATCGTTTGTCAACGGTGATGTGCTTGTCGTCGACGGCGGATGGATTGCCGGCTGACGGAAGGATAAATGCGGACACCGTGAAAGTGTCCGCTTTCATCAGGAAGGATATTCCAGGACGAAGAGACTTCGCAGTACGCCAGGGATTTATGTTTTCTGATGATTCATCCTGAATGGAATGATGCAGAAGACTTGTGCGGTTTTTCTCAGTATCAGGGCAGTTTTTATCAGTTCCAATTCCATGAAATAATTCAATTTACCTGATGAGTGTTCATAATCCGACACGAAAGGCCGGATAGATTTGAATTCTCGCCTCATCTGTGTATAATGGTTTCTGTCGGCTTTAGGCCGGGAGAATAAAGGGGAAATCGAGAGCGGTATTTATACCGTTGCATGTCTTCCCTGTCATCAACCTTTCCCGGATATTCAGCTTGCTTTCGTGAGCAGTGGAAAGGAAAGGGGCCATCCGTTTTTTTTCACCACCCTCGGGGAGGATGGCGAAGCGCGCGCCGAAACTGAAGAAAAACGTCTTTCCTCATGCACGCGGGACCACGGGAGAAAGCTCAGGAAAAATCAGGAATAAGGTTATTCGCTATTTGCAGCGGGCAGCCATCAGGGCACGTATATATTCTGTTTACGCTTCCACCTGGCACAGTTGCCGTCGACTTAATTCTGATTCTATTTCTGACAAGCAAATGTTATTGTGCGCATGATAAATGCCATTGCACGCCTCCAGGAGTTGTACGAAGTTAGTGTCACCAGTTATTCCTTCGAAAGTTACCTCAACAGGAGATAGTGCTTTTATTTATTGCACAAGTTTGACTGCCATTGATATTCCTGCTGCTACTATATCAGTTGGTTCGAGTGCTTTTTCAAATTGTACAAGCTTGAAGACTATAAAATACGGTGGAACAATGGCAAAAGCTAGATCATTGTTCACATCTACTGCTGGAGTATCGTCTGGTGTAACTGTTCTCTGCGCGGATGGGTCCTATACAACAACTTAATTGAGTAGACAGAGAATGAAAAATCATTAGGCTCTGCAAGACGATTAAACAGATATTTTTTGGTTGTCCCTTCCTGGGACAGCTTCTTATAAATGAAAAAAGAATTTCTTATCTTAATCTCCAACAATGATTCTGTTGATATAACCCTAAGGTAGTCCTGACAAGGAATTAAAGCGAATAAACTGAATTTATTCATCACAACAAGACATCAGAGACAGATGTCTCCCGGGTTACCCGGAAAATAACGTGACAGGCTATCAGTCTCAGGGTGATAAATACAGCAGGAGGCTTATCCTTAAAATGTCCTGGCAGATAGGTATAAATAGGGCAAACGGGCATTTTTCAGGGCTTCCGATATATGGTGTCACTCCATTAGTGATATCCGGTCAAGATAAAAAAACTAAACAAGCTTCAGTCAA
>CAVBWE010000017.1:0-2465 GCA_963598715.1 Sphaerochaetaceae bacterium
ATCTGCTTGACTCCGCCATAGCGGCTCCCCATTCCTGCTGCAAGTACTAAAAGTGTGGGTTTCATTACCGTTCCTCCGTTTTCCTTTTTCAGAATCATAAACCAATAGGGAAAGATACTCAACGTTCTTCCCTTTTCCGGTGAAAGAAAAGCTCAGAGCATGCCGCGTTCTTTTCAGAAACGGCATTTTTCCCTTCTTAAATATGAAGAAACCGAACCGGCAGGGTATGATAATGGAACAACAGGCCTCTTTAATGTATCATCTTCATAAATACCAGGAGGACAATGATGGAACACTCAAGTTTACAGAAAGCAAGGTATTCCTACTCACCGAAACTTCCCTCGATTCTTCGTGGAGAACTGGGTGAGATAGAGGCCGAAGAAGGAAAGGCAACGTCAAGTGCCTCGGACCAGGACAAGATTCAGGCGCTCTTTCCCTGCACATTCGGAGCAAGGGAAGTAAGCTTCAGAAAAGGCAAAAGCACCGCACAGAAAAAAAAGCTTACGGTTGGTGTCATACTCTCCGGCGGTCAGGCTCCCGGCGGACACAACGTCATAAGCGGCCTCTATGACGCTCTGAAAAAGGCTGGAAAGGATAATACTCTTATCGGATTCAAGGGTGGTCCAAGCGGTCTCACGGATGACAGCCATGTCGTCTTCGATGATGACTTCATCAATGAATACCGCAATACGGGCGGTTTTGACATCATCGGTTCGGGAAGAACAAAGCTTGAAACGGTAGAACAGTTTGAAAAGGCAACTGAAGTCTGCCGGAAACACGCTGTGGATGCAATCGTCATAATCGGCGGTGATGACTCGAATACCAACGCAGCCGTTCTTGCCGAGTACTTCAAGGCAAACAAGGTTCCTGTTCAGGTAATTGGATGCCCAAAGACAATCGACGGGGACCTCAAGAATGACGATATCGAAGCATCCTTCGGTTTTGATACCGCAACAAAGACATTCTCGGAGCTTATCGGAAATATCGAGAGGGATGCAAACTCCGCAAAGAAATACTGGCACTTCATCAAGGTCATGGGAAGAAGTGCTTCCCATATCGCGCTTGAGTGTGCCCTGCAGACCCGTCCCAACATCTGTCTCATAAGCGAGGAAATAGAAGAGAAGAAGATGAGTCTGAGTGACATTGCTTCCTATGTGGCTGACAGCGTTGAATACAGGGGAAACAACGGCATGAACTTCGGCACGGTCATAATTCCTGAAGGACTTGTGGAGTTCGTTCCTGAAGTCAAGGCCCTCATCAGCGAAATCAATGATCTTCTTGCTTCTCACGAAGGGGAGTTCAGCGCATTGAAGAATGATGAAGAAAGATTGTCCTTCATGAAAAAGTACCTCTCGTCTTCATCAGACTCGGTCTTTGAACTTCTTCCTTCCGCAATCCAGCAGCAGATGATGGCTGACAGGGACCCTCACGGAAACGTGCAGGTATCAAAAATAGAGAGCGAAAAACTTGTTTCCTCGCTCGTTCAGGCGGAACTCGTGAAAAGGAAGGAGAAAGGCACATACAAGGGCAAGTTCAATCCCCTTCACCATTTCTTCGGCTATGAGGGACGCTGCGCATTCCCGTCAAACTTTGATGCTGACTACTGCTACTCTCTCGGCTACAATGCCTTCCTTCTCATAGCAAACGGCTACACGGGATATCTTTCTTCGGTGAAGAATCTTTCAGAGCCTGCAGAGAAATGGACTGCCGGCGGAATGCCGATTACAAAGATGATGAACGTCGAAAGAAGGCATGGCGAGGACAAGCCCGTCATAAAGAAGGCTCTCGTTGAACTCGACGGCAAACCTTTCAGGTACTTTGAGAAGAACAGGGACGAATGGTCGAAGAACACATGCTATCTCTACCCCGGCGCCATCCAGTATTACGGTCCGGCGGAGGTCTGTGACACTACGACAAAGACACTCCAGCTCGAAAAGAACTGAGACGGAAGAACAATCAGGAGGTCCCGGAAACGGGACCTTCATGATGAATATGAATCAGACTCATCCGGAAAAAGTGAAATCAGTTGACTCTGACAATGCACTGCACTCAAGACAGATACAGGCGGATTGAGGCTGGATAGATGGCATAAAACAGGGGCAGGTTCCGCACCTGCCCTGAAGTATCAGCTCTCACACGGAAGAAAATCGGAGCAACAGTCACTTCACAGAACTTTTCATAAGCACATGAAAGGAAACTTCACCGGAACATTCTTCAGATTCGGTATATCCTGTCTTCACTCTTTGCATCCTGTCTGAAGAAAACAGCTGTGAATCCGGTTATTGCCACGATTGTGCTTTTTGTAGCCTCTTCAAGCTGAAGCGAAATCTCCTTCACCCTGTCCTTGCTGTTCGAGAAGCGGACCTTCACAAGTTCATGACACGTCAGGGCATTGTCAAGCGCATTTGCCACAGCCTGTGTAAAACCTTCCTTGCCCACATACACGACAGCATCAAGCATCTGTG
>CAVBWE010000018.1:0-2036 GCA_963598715.1 Sphaerochaetaceae bacterium
GCAGTCGTCATCAGGAACATAAAGGATGTGATAGTCGTCACTGAGGACGGAAAGGAGACAGCGCTGGGGGTCGGAGGCTACCTCGATATCGGGCTTATCGATACGATGAAGGATCTCTTCGTCAATTTTCTGGGAGCCACTGCATTCTCGATAGTAGGATATTTCTATCTGAAGCAGAAGGGAAAGGGGAAGTTTGCAGCGTCCCTCATTCCGCAGGTCGAGATGAATGACGGGAAGGACAGGGAAAAGGACCCCGGTTCCCCGAGGTCCTGAAGTCAGTCGGACAGAAGGGCATCAAGCTCCCCTGCTATCTTCTTCTTGTCAAGGTTGCGGCCTATGATGCACAGCCTTATCATCCTGTCCCCCTCATACGGGTCCCAGTCGGCAAGAATGTCGGGATTCTCCTCAAGAAGTTTCTTTCTTATCTCAGGAGGTGCAGACACCACCCATTTGCCATATGCACTGCACATTATCTGACGGCCTGTCGTTTCAAGCACATAAGCCATATCACCTTCATCGCTGAACCAGACTGTACCCTTGCTTCTGATGATGTTCTTCGGCCAGGACTTGATGTACGCCCTGAGCTTCTCCCTGACAAAGGGTTTACGGCGGTAATAGACGAATGTCCCGATACCGTACTCATCCTCGCTCTCCCCCTCATGATGGTGTTCATGATGGTGGTGATGATGTTCTCCTTCATCCCCGTCGCCGTGATGTCCGTCTTCATCTTCCTCATCATGGTGGTGATGGTCATGTTCATCCCCATCCTCCTCATCATCATGATGATGGCCCTCATGATGGAGATCCGGATTTCCCTCGTCCTCATCATCTCCCAGTCCGCCTTCGCCTGAAGAGAGTGCCCGGCACCAGCCTGCTTCCTCGAAGACCCTGTCGAAGTCGAAGGATGAAGTCGAAAGAATCTCCGATACCGCAACATCTCCCATGCTTGTCTCGATTACCTTCACTCCGGGATGAAGGGCTTCGATGACTTTCCTCACCTTTGTCCTGTCATCCTGAGACACGAGGTCAATCTTGTTTATCACAAGGGTTGAACAGAACTCGATCTGCTGCACGAGAAGGCTCTCGATATCCTCCTCCCCTATTCTGTCCTTTTCAAGAAGATTCTCTCCTGAAGCGAATTCATCGGTAAGGCGCATTGCGTCAACAACTCCGACGATATTGTCCAGAACTCCGTTCTTTATGCTCATGATCTGCTGGGCAATCGGCATCGGCTCGCAGACACCGCTTGCTTCTATCATGATATAGTCGTACTTTCCCGAAGCGATGATCTTCTCGATGTTCCTGGCCATCTGCCCCTTGAGCGTACAGCATATGCAGCCGTTGGTGAGCGGGACTATGTCCTGGGTATCCGTGATGTTTGCCCCCTTTGCAATGAGGGAGGCATCAACGTTTACCTCTCCGATGTCATTCACGATTACCGCAACCTTATATCCCTCCTGATTTTTCAGCACATTGTTCAGAAGGGTTGTCTTTCCGGCTCCCAGATATCCGCACAGAAGCGTGATGGGAGTCTTCTTTTTTCTGTTCATTGTTTTTCTCCGTATACGAATATAACCATATTCAGCTGATTCGTTAAGGGTAAGGCTGAAACGCTTTTTCCTTCAAGAGAGGAAAGGAGCTTTACCGGAAATTTGCCGTATCCTGTTTACCATGCCGCTCATAAGATTTAGCATCAGCGCATGCGCAAGACAAAAATAATCTGTACCATAGGCCCTTCAAGCGGGGACGAGAATACTCTTGAGAAAATGATCAGGGCGGGAATGGATGTTGCAAGACTCAATTTCTCGCACGGGACTCACGAAGAACACCGGAAAAAGATTGAAGCGATAAAGAAAATCAGGGAAAAACTCGGAAGACCTGTTGCCATAATGCTTGACACGAAAGGCCCCGAATACAGGGTCGGAGTCTTCGAGAATCACAAGGCAGAAGTCAAAGAGGGAGATGAGTTCATCTTCACGACAGACGACACAATCGGGAACGCAAGGCACTGTTCGGTTTCCTACAAGGCCCTCATG
>CAVBWE010000019.1:0-2879 GCA_963598715.1 Sphaerochaetaceae bacterium
CCGTCCCTCATAACGAGAACGTTATCACATACTGAAAGTATTTCCTGAAGGCGGTGAGTTATGAAGATGACGGAGATTCCCTTGGCAGCAATGCTTCTGATTGACTGGAGAAGTGCTTCAGCCTCCTTTTCCGTAAGAACGGCTGTAGGCTCGTCAAGAATCAGAATCTTCATGTTTTCCTTGCTGAGCTCACGTGCGATCTCCGTAAACTGCTTGTGACCGACAGGCATCTGATTGATGATCATGTCCTTATCGATATGGACGCCCATCTTCTCGATTGAATTTACGGCAATTTCATCCATCTTCCTTCTGTCGAGGAGATTAAGCCTTTCACCGAAAACATTTGCCGCGAAACTCGGTTTTTCCGGCTCCCTGTTGAGACAGATGTTCTCTGCGGCAGAAAAACCCGGAATGAGCGAGAACTCCTGGTGAACCATTCCTATTCCGGCCCTGAGCGCATCAAACGGGGTGTTGAAATGAACGACATTGCCGTTTATGAGTATTTCTCCTCCGTATCCGCCTGTTTCTCTGATGACATCCATGCCGAAGAGAATCTTCATAAGGGTACTCTTTCCCGCACCGTTTTCTCCGACAAGTCCCAGAACCTGTCCTTTCTCCATGGAAAAGTTTATATCCGAAAGAACCTTGTTTTCAAAAAAGCTCTTGGAGACATTCCTGATTTCCAAAAGAGGAGCGTTCGTTTCTGCCATATTTCACTCCATTCAATTAAGTTTTCAAATCAATGGGGATGAACCCCGTTCACTTTAAAACTTAAAGAAGGAAGGCCTCTTCGGCCTTCCCATTCAATGACTCGAAAGGAGTCTTACATTGTTGTGTAAGCCCAGTCGGGAACTTCGACTTCAGTCGAATGCATGAACTTGTCCCCGTCCTTGCCCATGATATAAGTATCCTGGTAAACAAGGAAGACATTCTCAAGCTTGACGCCTGTTGAAGCATTTGTATAGTTTGCTCCGTTCCAGCTTGCGTTGGGTGAGTAAACCTTGTAAGCCTCAGCAAGATCGTCCATGTCAAGGAGATCACTCTCGCCCTTGATAACGTTGTATGCATGCTCTGCAAGACCTGCAGAAACTGTGTAGCCATAGGAATAAGCCCATGTTCCGAATCTGCCTGCTCCGCCGCCTGCGACGACTGCATCTTCAACCTTTGCAAGGATCTTTTCGAAATCACCTGCTTCAGCTGTAAGGTCGAGTCCGAGAGCTCCAGGATATCCCATGAGAGGTGACGGAAGGTCGGCTTCGATGAAGTAACCGCCGTTCGAAAGCAGCTGCTTGAGAAGAGGTTCTGTATGAGCATCGTTCGTGCAGAAGAATGCTGCCTTCTTTCCATACTTCTCAATCCACTCGGGAACCTTCTCGAGGATGTAAGCCTGAGCACCTGCAACACCGACGTCCGTTGTCGGGTCCGGAGCTGTCTCAAGAACGAACTTCATGCCGAATTCCTCACAGGTCTTCTTCATGATTGCAACACGGCGGGACATTGTCTCATAAGCCATATGACGCGGGAACGAAATGTGCACAAACGTGTCACATCCGAGTTCATGAGCTGTTCTGATGATGAGGTATCCGCGGGATACGAAATCGTTGTTTGCAACGAGATCTGCCGAAGCGCCGATGACAGGAAGATCTTCGTGTGACTCACCTGCAATACAGATGATATCAGGTCTCTTTTCCTTGATCTGCTTGAAAGCTTCTGCTGTTCCGGGTACTGCCTGGTTGACGATGACAGCCTTCATGAGGGGATCATCTGCAAGGTTTACTATGGTCTGGATTGTTGTCTCGAGCTCTTCAGTGAAGTTGTCGGGATAGATGGCAAGCTTGACCATATCTTCACCGTACTTTGCCTGGAAAGCTTCAGCACCACGGCGGTCATCCTCACTCTGAGATACGGAACCGGTCACAATACCGATGTGGAAATCAGTTGAGGCAGAAGAAGCCTTCGGGGCTGCTTCCTGTGCACCTGCTGCGAATGCGGAGAAAACAAGACTTAAGACAATAAGAAAAGCAATAGTTTTTTTCATATTCTCACTCCTGTATGCTTATACGCATTTTATAATTTGCATCCAAGTATCACATTAAATGCTGAAAAAATAAATAGTTTTTAAATTTTTATGCAGAATTATTCATAAAAATGTCCATTTGCTGTTTCCCGGATAACACTTTCCTCTTATTAATCCGGTTAACCGGTCCTTCAGAGGACAAATGTCCGCTGCATGAATAAAACCTGAGCCCTCAGATGACTTTTTCTCCCGTGAAGACCTTTCACGGAACGCAAAGCAAACTGATCCCTTATGAAAGCTGTATTTTCATTTTCCGTTCCCGCCTGTATCCAGGCTCCTCACTGCACCTGCACACCTCAGGACTCCGTCTGACGGGAAATAACGGATTCTGGTCTCATTTGAGCGCACGCTGTTCATGAGCGAATAGAACGTACTGTGTGAGAGAAATACCTTTGTCTGTATCCAGACGACATCTGTATTTCTGAGTGTTTCCCGCGCAGGCACCCGGTCGCCGTAGAACTTTACGGTCGGAAGGAGAGCCTTCATCTTGTTTATCCAGTCCGGGTGTCCGCCTACGACACATATATTGCTTTCTGTCTCATAAGGCCATGAAGATCCTTCTTCTGCAGTATCCGCCTTATCCTGCACCCCGGCGTTCATGTCGCCCGCGATAAGCTCCCGGAGGGAATAGAGCTCCTCACGCTCGTTTCTGCTTTCTTCAGAAATTTTCTCAGCCTTTTTCCTCTCGGCCTCGACTTTTCTTCTGAGTTCGTCATTTTCCGAGTTGAGACGGAGGTTCTCCAGTGAAAGACGGAGGTTCTCCAGACGTGTCTTCTCGTCCGCACTCACCCTGCCTTTTTCC
>CAVBWE010000020.1:0-1567 GCA_963598715.1 Sphaerochaetaceae bacterium
CTCCGCATCAACGCAAGTGTATGCAATCCCCGCTGCCTCAAGCTGTCTTTTCACGCCGGGGCAGTTCGGACAGGTCTTCGTCGTGAAGAGGAGAACGGAACCCTCATTCTCCGCTTCTGCCGTTTCACCTGTCATTTCAGCTTTTTTCGGATGTCTCAGTTTTGAAGACGGAATATCATATTCCCTTCTCTCCCTGAATTCCTCGGTCTTGCCGACGTTCCAGTTCTGGACAGGGCGGTAATAACCGGTAATCCTCGAATAGACTTCGGTCTTTCTCCTGCACACCGGGCAGTCATACACCTCGCCGGCAATGTATCCGTGCTCCGGACAGACGGAGTATGTCGGGCTGAGCGTATAGTAGGGAAGCTCGTAATTCTCGGCAATCTTCCTCACAAGACTTGCCGCCGCCCTCCAGTCGGGAAGCTTTTCACCCAGGAATGTATGGAAAACGGTTCCGGATGTGTAGAGAGTCTGAAGTCTGTCCTGAATATCGAGAGCCTCAAAGACATCCGATGTGTACGACACCGGAAGGTGCGAGGAATTCGTATAGTACGGACTCTTGTCATCACCGGAAGCAGTGATGATGTCCGGGAACTGTTCGACATCATGCTTTGCAAAGCGGTAGGATGTACTTTCTGCAGGGGTTGCCTCCAGATTGTAGAGATCTCCGTACATCTCCTGATAGTCACTGAGACGCTCCCTCATATGCTTCAGACACTCGATAGCGAACGCCTGACCGCGCTCATCAGCTATGCTGCACCTCAGCCATGAAGCATTGAGACATGCCTCGTTCATGCCGACAAGTCCGATTGTGGAGAAATGGTTCTCGAATGTTCCGAGATATCTCTTCGTATAAGGATAGAGTCCTTCCTCAAGGAATTTCGTGATGACCGTTCTCTTGACCTTGAGTGAACGTGCCGCGATATCCATAAGATGATCGAGCTTCCTGTAGAAATCATCCTTGTCCTTGGCCCTGTATGCAAGCCTGGGCATATTGATGGTGACGACACCTACACTTCCCGTTGATTCTCCGCTTCCGAAGAAACCTCCGGTCTTCTTTCTCAGCTCCCTCAGATCAAGGCGCAGACGGCAGCACATGCTTCTGACATCGCTCGGGTTCATGTCCGAGTTGATGTAATTCGAGAAATACGGAGTACCGTACTTTGCCGTCATCGTGAAAAGAAGCCTGTTGTTCTCCGTTTCCGACCAGTCGAAATCCTTTGTGATGGAGTATGTCGGTATCGGATACTGGAAACCGCGTCCCTCGCTGTCACCTTCAATCATGACTTCGATGAATGCACGGTTGATCATGTCAATTTCAGCCTGACAGTCCCCGTATGTGAAATCCATCTCCCTGCCGCCGACAATCGCGGGAATGTTCTTCATGTCTTCCGGGCAGACCCAGTCGAGGGTAATGTTGGAGAACGGTGCCTGTGTTCCCCAGCGCGAAGGTGTGTTGACGCCATACACAAAACTCTCTATGCACTTCTTTGTCGCATCGAAGGAAAGATTGTCAACCTTTACAAAAGGTGCAAGATATGTATCAAAAGACGAGAAAGCCTGTGCG
>CAVBWE010000020.1:1577-6784 GCA_963598715.1 Sphaerochaetaceae bacterium
TGGGCTCCGGCCCACTCGTTCTGGAGAATGCCCAGGAAGTTGACCATCTGGTTGCAAAGCGTTGCCAGATGTTTTGCAGGAGAAGATGAAATCTTTCCCGGAATTCCTCCGAGTCCCTCCTGGATAAGCTGTTTGATTGACCATCCTGCACAGTATCCTGTGAGCATGCTCAGATCATGGATGTGAAAGTCACAGTTGCGGTGAGCAGAGGAAATCTCATCGTCGTAGATTTCGCTCAGCCAGTAGTTTGCGGTGATGACTCCGCTGTTGGACAGGATAAGACCGCCGACAGAATATGTGACGGTGCTGTTCTCCTTGACCCTCCAGTCGTTGAGCTTGAGATAGTTGTCGACGACGCTCTTGTAGTCAAGGGTTGCACTCTTCATGTTCCTGATTCTTTCACGCTGCTTGCGGTAGAGAATGTAGGACTTTGCAACATCCTCATATCCTGCCTGTGAAAGAACCCTTTCCACGGAGTCCTGAATGTCCTCGACGCTTATCTTCCCGTCCTTGACCTTGGATGCGAAATCCGATGTTACCTTGAGGGAGATGAAGTCGATGATGTTCTCATCCGATTCCTTCTCTATCGATGAAAATGCCTTCTCAATTGCAATGGAAATCTTCTTTATGTCGAACGGAACGAGCTGACCGTCCCGCTTTGTCACGTAATACATGTACCGTACCTCCCGCTACAGGCAAGAAGTTAGCACAGCTTTTTTCTCTTTGCAATAGTCCGACATACTGTATAAAGCGTACCGGAAAGTCAACTACGCTACATATAGCGTATTTACCGGTCACGTATTGATACACTTTCTATATAACTATTTAGTATTTCCTTGTAGTTTTCAAGGTCCTCGGATGACGGTGAGGAAAAACCTTTCATGATGGTATTTTCCGATTGGACAAAGGATTGCAGAAAGTATCTCCTTGCACCTCTTATCGCTTCACCGATTTTTCTGAAATTTTCTTCGTTGTGTAGTTCCTTCACGACAGTTGTCCGCATCTCGTAATCGACCTTTCCCGAGAGAAGAAAATCAATGCTCCTGCATATACGTGTCATATCGGCGTTTACTCCGCAGACCCTGCTGTAATCATCAAGGCTGGTCTTTATGTCCATTGCGACATAGTCGACAGCCCCTGCTGACACAGCTTCCTCAAGAACATCTGGAAGATAGCCGTTGGTATCGAGCTTGACAGAATAGCCGAGGCTTCTGATTCTCTTCAGGAAAGGAATGAGGGACCGCTCAAGTGTCGGCTCACCGCCGGTGATGACAACACCGTCAAGCATTTTCCGCCTCCTTTCAAGAAAGGAAAAGATTTCCTCTTCCTCTATCACGCCCTCCGTTTCCGGATGGAGGACGAGAGAAGAGTTGTGACAGAAAGGACAGCGGAAGTTGCAGTTACCTGTAAACAGTATGCATGCGCACTTTCCGGGATAGTCCACAAGCGTGAGTTTCTGTATTCCGTGTATTGTCATTCTATTTTTTCTTCCTGTTCCGTCTTTCCTCTTCGCGCTCACGGCTCAAGCGGAAGAAGTCTGCCATGGTGGAACCGCCTCCGTCATAGCTATGGCTCTCCGCTCTGACCGGAGAGGAATCCCTTCTCCTTCTTTTGCTTTCATTGACGACAACGGTCTTCGTTTCATAGACAGCGGGGGTGCTCACCCTGCTCCCGCTCTTCTTTATCACGAGCTTCACGTGTCCGTTTTCGCTTGTCACGGTCTTCTTCTTTACAGCACTCTCTGCTGCCATGACCTTTGTTCTCACCGTCTTCTCTTCGTAAAGACACGAGAGGGTCTGACAGATGTAGTGTACAGAGCCGTCGCTGTCGGTACTCTTCATCATGAGGGAGCCGCAGTACGGGCACTTCTTCGAGTCGGTAAACCTGGGTTCGAACCTGAGCTTCGACTTTTCGACGGAGAGGACAAGATCCGAAGCGACCTTCTTTATGTCGCGTATGAATTCCTCGGGATCTTCCTTTCCCCGGCTTATCTTTTCAAGCCGGCCTTCCCAGACTCCGGTGAGTTCGGGAGAGCGCAGAAGCCCGGGGGCCAGACGCACGACCTCCCTTCCCTTTGCCGTCGGAACAAAATATTTCCCCTCACGCTCGACATATCTGTTCTGAACAAGCTTTTCGATGATGTCAGCCCTCGTTGCAGGAGTGCCGAGTCCGGAGGAAAGATTCGCCTTGATCGAGACATCGTCCACAAACCGCCCTGCATGTTCCATTGCAGAAAGAAGGGTTGCATCGGTATATCTCTCGGGAGGCGTGGTGCTCGTCTTCTTGACGCGGACGGAAACAACTTCGAGTTCGTCTCCTTCCCTGAGCTCCCGGACCGCAAAGTCATCGTCCGCTTCCACCGACGCAGAAAGAAGCGGAGACTTCATCCTTATGCTTTCCGATACGCTTCTGTAGCCTTTCCTTATGCTCCGCGTAAAACGGGAAATGAAGTTCTTCCCTCCGACATCTATCTTCACCGTCGTCGTCTCATACCTGTAGTCCTCACCTATGACCTCCAGGAATCTCATTACCACAAGGCGCCATATCTTCTTCTCGTTTTCGCTGAGCGATGAAAGTTCCACCTTCTGCTCGGTGGGAAGAAGCGCATGGTGGTCACTCACTTCCATTTCATTCACAAAGCGGGGGTTGTCCTCCCTGTAACCGCTGTTGAGGTATTCATCGGCAACATAGCTGAACTCGGTGTTTCTTACCGCCCTGATCCTTTCACGGAGGGTCGGAACTATATCGGGTGTGATGCATCTGCTGTCAGTCCTGGGATAAGTCACGATCTTATGGACTTCATAGAGTCTCTGAAGCGTATCGAGTGTTTCCTTTGCGGAGAAGCCATACGCCGTGTTTGCATCCTTCTGGAGTTCGGTAAGGTCATAGCAGAGCGGAACCTCCTCCGTCTTCTCTTCCCTTTCAATTGAAACGACCCTGCCCTTCCTGCCCTTGAATGCACCTATCTCTTCAGCTTCCTCATCACTGTGAAACCTTACCGAATTCTCTTCAGGATAGTAGGAAGCGCTGAAAAGACCGAACGAGGCACGGGCCGAGTAATAGAATTCCCCGTTGAATGCATCCCGTTCATCCTCCCTCTGTGTCATCAGGGCAAGTGTCGGAGTCTGTACGCGGCCAGCAGAGAGCCTGGCATCATAAAAACAGGTAAGGGCTCTTGTAACATTCAACCCCACATACCAGTCAGCCTGGGCGCGGCACTCTGCCGCATGATAGAGGTTATCATACTCCTCAGCCGGCCTCAGGGAGAGGAATCCTTCCTTTATCGCCTTCTCCGTCTGACTCGAAATCCAGAGTCTTTCACACTTTCCGGCGTATCCTGCCTTTTTCAGTATCCATCTTGCAACAAGTTCGCCTTCCCGCCCGGCATCGGTTGCGATGACGACGGATGATATGTCATTTCTCTGAAGAAGACGTCTTATAACTTCGTACTGATCCTTCGTCTCCTCTATGACCTCCTCATCCAGTTTCGGAGGAAGCATCGGAAGGTCAGAGAGTGACCATCTCCTGTAGGAGGGATTATAGTGCTGCGGCTGTGCCAGTTCCACAAGATGCCCCAGAGCCCACGTCACGACATACTCATCCCCTTCCGTATATCCGTTCGATTTACAGAAACAGGAGAGGTTTTTTGCTATTTCACGTCCCACGGAGGGTTTTTCTGCTATTACAAGTTTTTTCATGTCTACCGATTCTACACAAACACAGGACAAAAGAAAATCGGAAACGGGAAATCCGGGAAAGGCAAATACACGGTTGACCCGTGAAAGAGAGGCGGGTATAATCACTGTATTCTTTTTTTAAGGAGAAGAAAAAAATGGCTTACAAGATTACTGATGCATGCGTTGCATGCGGTACATGTGCCGGCGAGTGTCCGGTTTCTGCTATCTCTGAAGGCGATCCGATCTACAAGATTGATGAGAATGCTTGTCTCAGCTGCGGAACTTGTGCTTCTGTCTGTCCACAGGAAGCTATCGTTGAAGAGTGAGCAAAAAAAGCTTGAGCTTTTCTGCCCTTAACCGGGCAGTATTTTTTTCCCTCTTTGTGATAGGATGAAGCCATGGCCTACGATGAAATCACACGGACAGTGACAGTAACAGAATGCAACACCATGATAAAAAGCCTTCTTGATGAGGCTTTCTATCAGATTGCAGTCAGGGGGGAGATCAGCGGCGCGAATTTCCGCCCGTCAGCAGGCGGCCATTACTATTTCGACCTCAAGGATGCCCAGTCGAGCATTTCCTCATGCGTTTTCCGCTCCCAGAGCCGGGGGATGGAAAATTTCAGAATCGGAGACAGTGTCGTGGCCTATGGAAGGATTTCCCTCTATGAAAAAACAGGGAAGCTCACCTTCGTCATAAACCGGATGGTGAAGGAGGGAGACGGACTTCTCAATGCCCTGATTGAGAAGAGAAAGCTCTACTACCGCAATCTGGGCTGGTTTGATGCTGATACGAAACCCGAGATTCCGCAGTCGATAAGTTCAATCGGGGTCATCACAAGTGCCACGGGTGCTGTCATACATGACATACTGACGGTAACGGGAAGGCGGGCACCGTCTGTCAACATAATACTCCTGCCTTGCCTTGTTCAGGGAAAGGGTGCCGAAGAGACCATAAGCAGCCGCATAAGGCAGGCCAACAACTTCGACATCTGCGACGTTCTCATAGTTGCACGCGGCGGAGGAAGCAGAGAAGACCTTATGCCGTACAACGAGGATGCCGTGATAGAGGCCGTTCACAACTCGCATATTCCCGTCATCTCGGCTGTCGGGCATGAGAGCGACTGGACACTGACGGACTATGTCGCGACGCTTCGCGCAGGAACACCGTCAATTGCCGCTGAAAAAGTCACTGAGAACATATTCCGTTCACGCTCATCCTTCTCTTCAGTCAGGGAGACGATGTCTCTCGTGATGAAGGCAAAGATAAGCCGGCTGAAGGAGAAGGTGCCGTCGCATTCCGTCATTGAATCGCTCATGAAGATGAAGCTGAGCAGAAACAGAAGCATTGTTCCGTCTTCCCTCGAAATGAAGAATATTCTTGTGCGGCGGAAAAATGACTGCATCTTCCGTTTTTCGATGAAGGAAGAGGAAATGAGAAGAATCATCACGGACAGGGTTGAGGACAGTCATAAAAGAGTGCAGATGCTTTCCTCTTCCCTCTGCATTTCCCTTCCGCACACAGTTGAGA
>CAVBWE010000020.1:6794-9254 GCA_963598715.1 Sphaerochaetaceae bacterium
GAGAACGGCCGTAGAATGATAAGGGAAATGAGAATGAAGCAGACCATGTTTCTCGATTCAGGCGTTTCGATTGCCGTCGGGAAACTGAAAAGCACGGAAAAAGAGATGAATGCCCTGAACCCGCAAAAAGTACTCGAGCGCGGTTATGCCCTCGTGACAGACAAAAACGGTCATGTGATAACTGATGCAGGAAAAGTGAAGAAAGGCGATGAACTCGCCATAAGAGTAAGAAAAGGTAAGATTGACGCAACAGTGAAGGAGATATGTGATGAGCTTTGAAGAAGATCTCAAAAGAATGGAGGAGATAACCGAACTTCTGAAGAATCCCGAAACGGGACTTGAAAGAAGTGTCGAACTCTATGAAGAAGGAAGCCGGCTTGCCGAAAAACTCTCGAAGACACTGGACAGGATAGAGAGACGCATAGAAAAGGTGACGACATCGGACGAGAATGAATTCGAAACGGTCCGGCTGAACGAGAATGCCGAAGAGGCTGATGATACCATTCCCTTCTGAAGGATTCACAGGGATATCGTGACAGTCTCTCCCTTCCAGGGGAAAATCACCCTGACGGCTTCAAGGAGAAGATCCCCCTTCACTTTTGAGCCGTAGCATACGTCGCCGTCAATCGGATGCGCCGACCAGGCAAGGTGACTTCTTATCTGATGACGGAAACCCTTTGTTATCACACACTCAAAGGTATCCTTCTCATGACTAGCCATAACAAGCGTGGTGTATTCCGGTCCGCTGAAGCGTCTGTTCTCAAGTACCGGGCGAACTGATGCCCGCCCTTCCCCGTATGGCCGGAAGCGGGATGTGATCGTCATTCTCCCGCCTCTCCAGGTGTAGGGAAAGGCCTCAAAACCCGGAGGAAGGGAATCGGTAGAGTGCACTGAAGCAATATAGTGTTTTTCGATTCTGTTTTCCCTCTGCAGCTTTGTAAGGGCAGTAAAGGCTTCGTCCGTGCGTGCTGCAATGACTATTCCGCTTGTCGGAGTATCAAGACGGTGTATGATTCCGCCTTCCCAGAAGAAAGGCGAGGAGACAGCAAGGATTTCCGGATGTTCAACAGAAGCCCTTATCAGAAGAGAATCCCCGCGCACGTCCTTCCTGAGCGGAACAGTGGCCAGTCCCTTGGGCTTGTAGAATGCCAGGAAATCCCCGTTTTCGAATATTGTCTCAATCCTTTCTTCTGCCGGAACCATAGATTCTGATTATATAAAGAAGGATATTGACGAAATCAAGATAGAGCTCAAGCGCCCCCAGGAGGGAAATCCTGTTCATTTCACCTTCATCCATCCGGTAGCCGTAGCTCATGTTCATATCGGCAATCTTCCTCGTGTCCCATGCCGTAAGAAGCGTAAAGATCACGACACCGGAAAGAGATATGATCCAGTCAAGTCTTGAGGAAGCCAGAAACATGTTTACCGCACTTGCGATGACAAGAGCCAGCAGTGCCATTGACAGCCATCCGCCCCAGCCTTTGATCGACTTCTTCGTCAGCGCCCCGTAGAGCGAGGCAGCGGCAAAAACGGCAGCAGTCGTACCGAAGGAAAGCGGAAGAATATCCGAACCCGAATAAAGATAGACAACGCTTGAAAGCATCATGCCGTTAAGAAGCGCATAGCCGTAGAAAAGAAAGAATGCCGTACTTACCTTCAGGCGCTCGATTTTTCCTGAAAGAACGGCAACGAAGGCAAATTCCGCAATTATCATGAGCACAAGAAGCACGGGATTGGAATAAATCGAGAACATAATCTTCTCGGATGATGCTACAAGATATGCAGCTGCTCCCGTAACGACCAGGGCCGACGCCATCCAGAGATAAACCTTTTTCAGGAAAAGATATTCTCTTGCCTCAGCATCTGACAGAACCGTATTTCTCTCTGAATTCATATTCAGTCCTCCTGACATGATGGAGAATAACAGCAAAAGAGGAAAAAGTGAAATCTTCTGCCGCTACTACACATCAAATACACTTTTCCTTTCAGTTCTTGAAGGAATGAACAGGAGCCGGGACCCTCCCTCCCCTTTTTATGAATTCCTCGGGAGAACAGGAGTTGACAGCCATTACCGGTGCAGATCCGAGAAGACCTCCGAACTCGGCCGTATCGCCCACATCCTTTCCGATTACCGGAATTATCCTGACTGCTGTAGTCTTCTGGTTAATCATGCCTATTGCCATCTCGTCCGCGATGATTCCTGCTATCGTATACTCGCTCGTCTTTCCCGGAATGGCAATCATATCCAGGCCGACAGAGCAGACACTTGTCATGGCTTCGAGTTTCTCGATTGTAAGGGAGCCTCCTGCTGCAGCTTCAATCATGCCGTGGTCCTCGCTGACGGGTATGAAGGCACCGCTCAGTCCGCCGACATAGCTCGAGGCCATGATGCCGCCCTTCTTCACCTGGTCGTTGAGAAGTGCAAGCGCCATCGTCGTTCCCGGAGCGCCTACCTTCTCC
>CAVBWE010000021.1:0-4320 GCA_963598715.1 Sphaerochaetaceae bacterium
GAGGAAAATCCACCTCTTATGATTTTCAGGAAATCCCCGGACAAAAAGAACAAATATCTTTGAATTAAGCATTATTTTTGTTTATATTAATTATTGTGCCGAAGTTTTCAGATAAGACAATCCAAGCAATAAAGGACGCTCTTCCTTTATCATCAGTCATGGAGAATTATGCCCATGTTGAGGACAGAGGCGGGTCGAAGTGGGTGAAGTGTCCGTTTCACGGAGGGGGCAGGGAAAGAACCGCCTCGTGCAAGATTGACGATGAAAAGGGCTCTTTCTACTGTTTCGGCTGTCATGAAGGCGGAGACATATTTTCTCTTGTAATGAAGAAGGAGGGGCTCGATTTCGCTTCAGCTCTTGAGCTTCTTGCAAAAAAGGCCGGAGTGGAACTTGCCTATTCGGACGATACGGCATCCGGAGAGAGACGGCACAGTGAAAAGGAGGGACTCTACGACCTCTATTCAAGAATGCAGAAGGCCTTTCACTATCTTCTTCTTTCTTCCCCGGAGGCTGCTCCTGCCCGCGAATATCTCAGTAAGAGAAAAGTCTCTTCCGCAATGATCGAACTTTTTCAGCTGGGCTATGCTCCCCAGAACAGGGACTGGCTTTACAGGTTTCTCAAGGGCAAGAATTACAGTGATGAATTTCTTTCCCTGTCCGGATTTTTTTCCCAGAAGAATCCGAAATGGCCCCTTTTCTCAAACCGGCTGATGTTTCCGATCCGTGACAGGCAGGGACGGACCATTGCCTTCAGCGGCCGTGATCTTTCGTTTTCGGAGCGCGCACCGAAATACATCAACTCCCCCGAAACGGTCATATACCAGAAAAAGGAAAACTTCTTCGGGCTTTTTGAAGCAAAGAAGACCATAGCATCCGGCACTTTTGACCCCATTCTCTGTGAAGGCAATTTCGATGTGATAAGCATGCATCAGGCAGGTTTTACTTCAGCCGTCGCATCTCTCGGCACATCGTTCACTTCCGAACAGTGCATGAACATGAAGAAATGGTTTCCCCGGATTTCTTCCTTTCACATGCTCTTCGACAGCGACAGTGCAGGTCAGAATTCGACTGTCCGTGCGATTATGATTCTCTCTCAAAACGGAGTCGGCCAGTATGTTCACAGGCTCACAGGTGCAAAGGATGCGTCAGAGCTGCTGGAAAAAGGCGGAGAAAATGCACTCAGAGAGGAGTTCGAGTCTTATGTTAGCGGTTTTGACTACCTTGTGCAAAACAGCCTAAATCATTATGATGTAAAGAATGCGAGAGACAAGTCCCTGATAGTGGGATCTCTTGGAGAATATCTGTTGTCCTGTCACAGTGAGGTTGAGCGTGATTCATATATACTTTCCCTCTCTTCACTATTGGGTCTGGACGAAGCATCAGTTAAGGAGGATTTGAAAAAATTATCCCTTGGCAGTGTGAGACGGGGTGATGACAACACTATTACGCAGGAAAAGAACGGAGAGAGAAAGAATATACAGACAGGCGTATCATATGACCTGTTTGTGATGCTTTATCTTTGCAATCACCGTTCTCTTTTTTCTTATTACCGGAGTCGCATCAGCTTCGGTGATCTTGAAGACAGTGATGCCCAGAAACTGTACATGGCACTGGAGAATGCCATGCGGGATGATGTTCAGACAGAAGCGAACTTTCTGACCTACATAAGCGACGATGAGCTGAGGAACCACGTCAGTACGTCTTTCATGCTGAAGGAATATACTTCAGACAGAAGCGAAGCGGTGGATGAAGTAATTAAGAGAATAGCGCTGAGGGGACTGGAAAGGAAACGCACGATTCTGAACAGACAGATTTCCATGCTCGGCAATGACGATGAGGATGCCTCTGTCGAGCTTATGACCAGGAAGATTGAATACGATAATAAGATTTCAAAACTGAAAAGGGAAATTTCAGGATTTGAAAACGGGAGTGCTAAACAGTAAATGTCAGAAGAAATTCTTGTCAGCGAATTATTCCAGAACCTTGAGAAGCTTGAAAAGGAAAAGGGTTACATATGCCTGGTTGACATAATCACGGCCAGGAAAGCCTACGGCAAGTCATACAGCAATGAAGAGATAATCGACGCACTCAAGTCAAAGGGCCTGAAGTACATTGAGGCAGAGGATGACGATGAGGATTTTAACGAAGAGCCGACAGAGGCTGACCTGACGGGAAAGACAACAGACGATGACGTATTGCCCCTCAGTGAGGACTTTGATGAATTTGACGATGTGGATCCGACTGTTGATGAACTGGCTGAAATAGAAAAGGAAGTAAGCAGCGACGAAACTTCCGCAGGCAAGGAAAAGAAGAGCGACGAGGAAGAAGAGGAGGAAGACGAGGAAGAGGAAGGCGAGGAGGAATATCCTGAAGATAACATGAACGAATGGAAGGACACGGATGAAGAGGCCGAGTCCAGCGAAAGGTTCATTGATATCTCGACATTCAGCGATACAACCGCCGAGCACCGCTCGAATCATGCTTCTTCCCAGAAATATGATACTTCACAGGATGACCCCATCCGTCTTTACCTTAAGGAAATCGGCAACGAGAAGCTTCTTACCGGAGAACAGGAAGTGGAGCTTGCAAAGCAGATGGAGAAGGGCGCACTGATTGTATCCTCCGTAATCCGTGAAAGCGGAATCCTCATTTCCTTTTTCTCTTCCGTCATTCAGCATATCAACACGAAGATTGACGAGGAGAGCGAGGACGCTTTGTCTCCCGAGGACATAAAGGAATTTCTTACCGTCCAGAAGAGGTACAACCTCAACTACAGGGATGCCCTCGGAAAAGATATTGCAAGGCAGATTGAAGAGTACAATGAAACAAAGAGCCGTCTGCTTCTCGCCGGTGACGATGGAGAAGGATACAGGGAGATATTGAAGAAGAGGGAAGAGCTTCTTGACAGGCTCGGCGGACACCCGAATGAGAAATCTCCCATATATGAAGGAAAGAAGAGGAGCGACTTTGAAACAAGGGAAGAATGGATCGAATGGTGCAGGGAGGCCTCCCGGCGCTATGCCATCAGTGAAAACAGGCAGATTCAGGCTTCAATAAAGAAAGAGGAAGAGGAAAGAAACGAAGCTCTTTCGCGCATTGTCATGGAGAAGGACGAGCTTTTCCGTTCCGAGCATCCCGAGATGAAAAGTCAGGATCTCGAAAACGCCATCCAGAGGCTTCACAACGAGATAAAGAAGGAAAATGCCGCGATATCACTCAGCCTTGCCAAGAAGTTCAAGGATGCCGAGAAGGAGATAGAGAGCCTTGAGGCCAACAGGTACATTCCCGTCACGGACTGGGTCGGCTCGATAGTTCTCCAGCAGGAAGAAATTGAAGCTCTTACGGCAAAATTCATTGCCGCAAAGAATACGATAATCGAGTGCACAAGAAAGAAGAACGAGATAGAAGGCAGGCTTCACATCTCATCAACGCGTGAGCTCAGGACTCTCGGCCGCGACCTTGCAACAAGGAGCAAGGCACAGGCAATAGAGGAAGCTCTGTCACTCTCGTCTGATGAAATCAAGGAACTGATAAAGGAACTTCAGCTTACCGAAAAGGAACTGAGGACGATAGAGAATGACTTCGAGTGTTCAACCGACACCGTCATCGAAAACGTGAAGAACATCCAGTACGGACAGCAGATTCTGAAGGTTGCCAAGGACAGGCTCATCAAGGCAAATCTGCGTCTTGTCGTGTCAATTGCAAAGAAGTACACGAACAGGGGACTGCAGTTCTTCGATCTTGTACAGGAAGGAAACATCGGTCTTATCAAGGCCGTCGAGAAGTTCGAATACGCCAAGGGCTTCAAGTTCAGCACATATGCCACATGGTGGATAAGGCAGGCGATAACCCGTTCCATTTCCGACCAGGCAAGAACCATCAGGGTCCCCGTTCATATGATTGAGCAGATAAACAAGGTCGTGAGGGTCTCCCGGACTCTCATGCAGTCACTTGGCAGGGAACCGACCGACAGGGAAATTGCAGATAACCTCGACTGGCCGGAAAGCAAGGTCAAGACCGTAAAGAGCGTTGCCCGTGAACCGATAAGCCTTGAAACTCCTGTCGGTGAAGAGGAGGACAGCGTACTGAGCGATTTCATCGAGGACAAGGATGCCGAGAACCCTGCAAACCAGACAGCCTACAAGCTCCTTCAGGACAAGATACGCGAGCTTCTCGGAACCCTTCCCGAAAGGGAACAGGAAGTGTTGAGGATGCGTTTCGGCCTTGATGACGGCTATGCCCTTACGCTTGAGGAAGTCGGACTGTATTTCGATGTAACAAGGGAAAGGATCAGGCAGATCGAGGCAAAGGCGCTGAGAC
>CAVBWE010000022.1:0-5092 GCA_963598715.1 Sphaerochaetaceae bacterium
TCAAGGTTTGTGGATACCTGCTGTACATCATCCAGTTCCTCGAGTCTCTCGACAATCCGAAGAACCTTGTTGGCCTTTTCGGAATCAAGGGTGACAGTCTGATCTGCAATCTTCTGAATGTCCGCGCTCTCCTGCTCAAAGCCTGCAGCCTGCATTGCCTCAAGCACGGTAGCAAAATCTGCCGGAGTTGTCGTGACCTCGATGACACCGTCTGTCGTCGAGACATCCTCAGCTCCGTTTTCAAGTGCAACCTCGAAGATCTGATCCTCAGTGTACTTCTCAGCGGAATATGTGATCACCCCCTTGGTCTGGAACATGTAGGAGACACAGCCGGTAGCACCCAGGGACCCCCCGAGCTTTGTCAGCGTGCTTCTTACGTCACTTGCCGTCCTGTTCTTGTTGTCGGTAAGAGTATCGACAATGATGGCAACTCCACCGGGGGCATAACCCTCATATGTAAGTTCATAGAAAGTCGAGTTTCCGAGTTCTCCGCTTCCCTTCTTGATGGCTCTCTCGATGTTGTCCTTAGGCATGTTTTCTGCCCTTGCCTTGAGGATGGCAGTTCTGAGTCTTGCATTTGACTCCGGATCAGGACCGCCCATCTTTGCACATACCGTGATTTCCTTGATGAGCTTTGTGAAAGCCTGTCCGCGCTTTGCGTCTGCGATACCTTTCTTGTGTTTGATTGTTGCCCATTTGCTGTGGCCAGACATATAGTTACCTCGATATCTTTAGAATACCGTATGAAATTACCACAGCGTCCATTTTACAGTCAATATAAGTGACGCTGTTTTCTTCAAAAAACAGAGAATGCACATAAGGAAATATTACTCTCATATGGCAAGCGAAAGAGTAAGGATAACCGAGTCAAGAAGAAGCATTCCCTCTTCAGTCAGGGAAAACGAAAACGGCGTATCCGCATAGAGTTTTTCATCAATGAGCCGGATTCTCTCTCCATAGAGGGTATCGAAAGAAAGGCCGAAACGCCTTTCGTATTCAATCTTGTCTATCCCCTTTTCAGTTCTAAGCGCAGTCAGGAGATATGACTCCTGGGTCTCACCGGAAGAAAGACGCTCACAGTTGAAGGCATGCGTTCTGATAAAGCTTTCCATATCCTCGGTATTACGCATGCTGACACCTTCTGCGTATCCGAGGAAAGACTCTGCAGAGGGACCGAGCCCGATGTACTGCATAAGGCTCCAGTAACGGCTGTTATGAAGGCATTCGTGTCCGCCCTTTTCAAATGCACTTATCTCATAGTGGCGGTAGCCCAGTTTCTCAAGTTCATTCCACCCCGCAAGAAGAAACGCCCTCTCCTTTTCTTCTCCATAGGGTACAGCCTTCCGGATAAGAGGCGTATTCTCCTCGAATGTCAGGCAGTAAAATGATATGTGTCCCGCTCCGAAGGAAGCAACCCTGTCGATGTCGCGGACGGTATCTCCGATTTCTGTTCCGGGAAGAGCAGTCATTATGTCGGCATTCCATGTAAAGGGGGAAGACGATAGGATTTCAAGGGCCCTGCAGTTGTCCTTTTCCCGGGATCGTCTCTTCAGAAATGAAAGAACAGGATCCGACATCGTCTGTATTCCCGTCGATATCCGGGTCACATGCGGATACAGAACAGAAAGATCCCTATCTATATCCTCCGGATTCACTTCGACCGTAACTTCGCGGCTTACTCCGTATCTTGATGCCTTATCAATGAGCGAGAGGATTCTGTCATAGCCCAGCAGAAGAGGATTTCCTCCACCGAAATAGATGGTCTGATACGGCTTTGCAATCTCATCAGTCAGAAGAACAAGTTCCTTTTCCAGTACGTCATAGAAGGCATCCGCAGTGCCGCGGTCGAAAACGGAGGAATAGAATGCACAGTAGTCACACCGCGAGCGGCAGAAAGGAACATGAATGTAGAGGGAAATATCCCTTTCCCTGTCGTAACCCTCAATCATCCAGGAGACTCTTTATGCGTCCAAGAGGCCAGAAACGTGCAACGACACGGCCGTTGACAGCGCTCTCCTCAACAGGTCCGAAATATCTTCCGTCCTGGCTGTTGTCCCTGTTGTCTCCAAGCGGAAGCACGGAGCCGTCGGGGACATAGATGCCATAGCGGTATAATGTGCTCGTCTGACGGGAGCCGATGTCAGAGGGATCTATGAATGAAAGCTCCTCATAATAGGCACGGTTGAACTCGAAGGCATCAAACTTGTAATCGTATTCGCTTCCCCTCATCGGAGCATATTCCTTCACAAGATAGTTCGGATACGAGAGGCCCTTCGAGGTGTATGCCTCTATCCTCCCCACGGCCTTGAGGGAGGGATAAAGACTTTCATCAACACTTCTCGCGGGAGCAGGTGAAAGTCCGTTTTTCTCCCTGAATTCCGTTTCGCTTACAAACTCCCCGCTTCCCGCTGCCTTGATGAATACGTTACCGTTGATGAAATTCACCCTGTCACCGCCGAGGGCCGCACAGCGCTTGACGAAAAGACGCTCCCTGGGATTGCCGTTTTCGTCCCTGTCAATGTTGACAAGAGAAAGTGTTCCCATATAGACAGCCTGACTCAGGATATCGAAAAAGGGACCTTTCGAGTCATATTCGGGATTGTAGAATGTTATTATGTCATCCCTCATCACACGGTGAGATGACTGGAAGAGCTTCGGCCCTCCGGGGTATATTTCCGTACCGTACTCAGTCTTGTTCACTACGACCCTGTCTCCGACGAGCAGGGTTGAAACCATGCTGGGAGAAGGTATGACGAAGAGCTGGAACAGAAACTGGTTGATGATTATGACCCAGAATACTCCGAAGACGAGGGCATCAAGCCACTCGAGGACCTCCGAGAGAAAGGTTCTCTTCTTCGTCCTGTTGTAGTTCTTCTTTCTCTTTCTTTCAGTGAGTTTATGCTCCGTGGTCCTTTCAACCCAACACAGGAATTTTTCCATGTGGAAAAGGTAACACTTCTTGTCATTAATTGACAAGAGCACTTTTGATGTTTACTTTTATGCTATGTTCAGACGGAAAAACCTTCCGGAAGTGGATCCTGTAGTACTGAAACCCTGGCATGGCATCAGACCGGCCTGGTATATACTCGGTATCCTTTTCCTTTCCATACTTGCTGTTTTCTTCATGCTGTGTGTCCTTCCGGGAATACTGGATGACACATGCTGTGTATCCTTCACTTCTTCCCTTCCCGTATTCGGAGTCTATGAAGACGGTAAATACCTCGGGAACGGACATGATTCGTTGCTGAAGACAACAAGCGGCAGTCATACCTTTACATATACCTATGAAGGCATCGAAATCGGAAAGGAGGAAATAAAGCTTCCCCGCTGCATATTCTTCACGCTGTTTTCAAGGCGCGGAATCAGAGTGACACCGCACTTTACATTCACGGAAGAAGTCAGGAAGACTGCAGTCGACCGTTTTGCCGAAGAGACGGCATTGCTGTCGCTCGTAACAGAGTGGTCTGACAAAGCTGAATATCCGGAGTATATCACGCGCTTTGCCCTGACTTGCAGGGAGATGGATATCAGGGACATGAGAAGCATCTGGCTCTATACTCTTCTTCATGTCACATCCGGTGAGATGTATGATGACGCAGTCTCTGCAGAGCTCATTCTCCGTTCCTTTCCGGCAGAGTACAGCTCGGAGGACAGCATGAGGGTAATGGACTATCTGGATGAGCTCTACGGCGAAAAGTCTGTAAGGAAAATCGAAGTAAAGGATGAAACGGACAGTATAGTCTTTGAAAAGGACGGTGACTATTTCACATACAGGGGCGCAAAGGTGACACTCGGAAAGGACAGCGATACGTCCTACCCTTCTTCCGACACACTCGGCATAACCCTTTCCTACGATACCTTCTCGATTGCATCTTCCTTCGTCACTGAGAACGACTATGCACTCTTTGTCGAGAACAACAGAAAATGGAGCAGGGAAAACATAGAGGAGCTTATGGCGGAGGGACTTGTTGACGAGAACTACCTCAAGGACATCAGTCTCTCAGTCCGCTCGTCGCTTCCAATAAGATACATAAGCTACTATGCTGCAAAGGCTTACTGCGAATGGAAAAGCAAAGTTGACGGCATTCTATACTCTCTTCCCACGGAAGCTGAGTGGACTGTTGCCGCACTTTCCTCTTCATCCAGGCCATACGTCACTACACGCTACTACACGGACAGTGATTCCTCTTCCCCGTCCGGTCTCATGGGGCAGCTCTGGGATATGACGGAGACTCCCTACATACCCCTGATGAGGCTTGTCAGCACCGCTACCGTTGAAAGCCTTGAAGAAATGTTTCCCTATGACGGAATAATTCTTCACGGCGGATCATATGTCAATGACAATGTCACGATAAGCACTGTAGGCACGGCTTACCGCAACTCCTCATCACCCTACAACGGATTCAGGCTGGTAAAACATGTCAGATAATAATTCAATCAGACTTCTGCAGAAAAACAGAAAGGCTTTTTTCAACTATGAAATGCTCGAGGAACTCGAATGTGGGATTGCGCTTGTCGGAACGGAGGTGAAATCCGTAAGGGAGGGCCGCTGTTCTTTCTCCGACAGTTACATAACAGCCAGGGACGGAAAGCTTACGCTCATAGGCTTTCTCATCCAGCCTTATGAACACGGAAACATCTTCAATCACAAGTCAGACAGACCACGCACACTTCTTGCTCACAGAATCGAGATAAAAAAGTTCACACGGAAAGTCAACGAAAGGGGCCTTACAATCGTTCCCGTTGAAATTTATCTCAAGGGCAACCTTGTCAAGATGAAGATAGCGCTTGCACGCGGAAAGAACACCCATGACAAGAAGGAAGCGATAAAGGAACGCGATGCAAGAATCGACGAGAGGCGTGAAATAAGGGATCTCGGCAGGTATTAGACGTAGTTTGTCCTGATATTATAGATGAAGAAGCTTATCCGGGCACCGAGCTGCTCGGGAAGAACGTCCGTATCCCCGGCTTTTATCCAGTCCACTATCAGATTGGTGACTCCGCCTGTGATGAAAAGCGAAAAATCCCTCGTCGTGACAAGAGTCGTATTGACGCTGATGTTCTTCATTACGTCAGAGAGACAGTATTCGAC
>CAVBWE010000023.1:0-4018 GCA_963598715.1 Sphaerochaetaceae bacterium
CTGCATACTGCGGTGCCGTAAGTGCCGCTGCAGGTGCCGGAGCGGGAATTGCGTATCTTTATCATTCTGACGAGAAGGTTATCGAGGCGACAATCGTCAATACTCTTGCAAATGTCTCGGGAATAGTCTGCGACGGGGCAAAGGCTTCATGTGCGGCCAAGATCGCCTCTGCCGTCGATGCCGCGGAGATGGCCTTCTTCATGGCCCGGACAGAGCATACATTTCCCTCCGGAGAGGGGCTGGTCAAGGAGAATACCGAGGAGACAATCAGGTCAATCGGAAGGATGGGCAGAGAAGGCATGAAGTCTACCGATGTCGAGATTCTCAATATCATGATAGGAAAATGATGTCAGGCAATGAGAAGAAAACCTGCTTTGCCGTGAAGGCCCGTAATCTGTGCTTCATGCTCCCTCCCCCGGTGCAGGAAAGGTGAAAATCACTCCGGTCCGGAACTTTTCTTCTTGAGTTCATAGGCTTTTTCAAAGATTACGGAGAGCTTTTCGTTCATCGCAGCGGAGAGCTCAAGAAGCGTCTCGGTACAGCAGTTCCTGCTTTGTGATTCCGGAGAGAGAAAACTGTAGAGATTACTTCTGTCCATCCCAGTCCTGATGATGAGGGTGTTCCGGCTGACGGCCTTCTCCCGGGCAATGCATCTGATGGCGGAGAGGACATCCTGAAGTTCAATGTCGGCTTCATCGCGCTGAGCCTCGCCGATGATATAGAGGACTATCCTTTCAAGTATACGTCCTTCCGTTTCCATCCTTTGTGAAATCTCGTCGGCTGTGATGCAGCCGTTTCCGTTCCCGTTCACTGCCTCAGGAAGGGTTTTCTGGAGTGCATTGAGTGCAGCAATGGGGATTCCGTCTTCCGCTCTGCCTTCACCGAAAGCCTTTCGTGTTATCTTCAGGGCCCGCAGTATTCCGTTTCTCATGAGGTCGTCTGTAAGGACAAGGTCTTTTTCCTCAGCCGTGAGTTCGACAAGCTGGAAAAAGAGAACCGGACTCATGGAGCGGCTTCTTGCAAGGGAGAGCAGCTTCTTGAGATAAACCGATGCCTCTTTCCTGAGAACTCTTCCGTCCGATGTCAGCACCCTCAGTGCGGCAGTCATGGCTTCCTTATAATCGTTAAGGCTGCAGTCCGTCACATTCTCCTCCTTGGACCGGGCAGGAAGAACGGGAAAAAGGAAAGAAGAATGCAGAAAAATGAAATGAACACTGTCTTGTCTGGCTTCCTTTTGCCACCGGAAAGAATTCTCCAATATGTAATTGAAGAACACTCAGCGGCACTTGATGGAGTGTGAAAACGGCATGTTCCTGCAGAATAATGTGCCGTTTTTACGACTTGTCAGATAAAAGGAGGTCAGGCAAGCTGTGCTTGATGTTGGAAAAACAACATATCAGAAAAGGAGGGCTGTCATGTCTCAGAATGAAGAAAGGTCAACGGATGTCATCAGACTCGAAGAGAGAACAAGATGCCTCGAGCGCTCCGACAGGAAGCATTTCCTTGTCGAGATGGTGCTTTTCCTGGCATTCATCGCACTTGCCCTCATTGTTGTCAGCGGGTGCACGATCAACACTCCGTCGAAAAAGGAGGCGGAAAAGGAGTGGGTGCTCACTTCGTCGACAGCCGTAACCGGTGTCGAAAAGATTGAGATTGCAGAGAAGGACGGAAACTGGATAGTGGCTGTCAGCTGCGACGGGGAAAGGACGCTTGAGCTCTGTACGGAAGATGACCTGGTATCTGTTTCACCGCGTTCCTCCGTGAGGCTGCACGCAGGGTTTGAGGAAACGAAAATCACGGTTTACGAAGGAGAGAATGTCGTAGCGGTATTCGAATTGAAGTGAAAAGAGGCGGTCCTACCCGGGCCGCCTTTCAAAAGGGGGGAAGAATGGCACTGAAGAAGAAGGAGAGAAACGTAAGCAGGAAATCCCTGATGGAGGCCGTGAATGAGCTTTCTCCGAAAAGGAAGACTCTTCTTGCCGCATGTCTTTCCTTTTCCGTCATGCTGGCTCTTTTTCTCTTCATAATGGCCCTAGTCGGCGCCGTGACTCCTGAGGACGTGAAGGATGAGGAATATGAGACGCTTCTCTCCTCCCTGGACGGAAGGACGTGGAGCATAGGGAAGGATGAAGGCACGGATTTTCTCTTCTTTCCGTCGGCTGCGGTTTCTGCACGTACCGAAAGGCGCGGAGAAAACCTTCTTCTCGTCTTTCTCCATGAAGAGGGAGAAGAGTCATTCCGTTTCGCCTGCAGGAAGAACTCGGTCGAAGGCTTTATCGGCTCCTCGCTGTTTACACTCCATCATTCATTGTCTCAAAAAACCGGAAAGAGGGCGCTTACCCTCATATCGGGGGGAAGGAAGATCTCGCTTTATGAAGAGTGATGCTCTTCATCCTCCTCTGTGCTTTGTTGACTGCGGTACTTAAAAGGTGGAGAATCATCGTGCCCTGTCAGATAGTGAATCCCCGGGCATAGAGGTGAATGCGGTGAATGATTTTGAGAAGGCATATGAATTGTTGCGCTCCTGGAAGAAGGACCGCTATACGGCAGGAGTCGGCTGTCTGGACAGAATCGGGGAAATTGCATCACTCTACGGAAAGAATATCCTTGCAGTTGCAAACACAGGCTCGGGCGGAGGCGTAACCGGTACTCTCATCAGGTCTCTTGAAAGGAACGGAGCCGTACTTTCGGGAAACAGAGTCTGTCCGGGAGCAAAGCCCAATGCTCCGAGAGAGGATGTCTACAGAATAGCGACCTACATCCTTCAATACAGGCCTGACGCAGTCCTGGCAGTGGGAGGCGGTTCGACAATCGATGCGTGTAAGGCGGCTTCGGTCCTGGCAACTCTGGGCGGCAGGATAACGCCGGAGATTGACGCTTACTTCGGAACGGGAAAGGTGAGTGCGGCCCTTGAGAAGACAGGGCTGTCTCTTGTTCCCGTCGTGGCTGTTGAGACAAGTGCATCATCCGGATCGCATCTTACAAAGTATTCGAACATCACGGATCCGGCAGCCGGACAGAAGAAGCTCATCGTTGACGAAGCAATCGTACCCGACAGGGCACTTTTCGACTATGAGACGACATATACGATGCCGCTTAAGGTAACGATAGACGGGGCACTGGATGCAATTGCGCATACGGTCGAGGTTTTCTGCGGTGCAAAGGGCGGAAAGCTGGAAAAGGCGGGGGAAATAGCAGAGACTGCAGTGACACTTGTTGTCGAGAATGCGGGAAAGGTGATCGGAGATCCGGGGAATGCGAGGGCAAGGGAGGCCCTGGGACTTGCTTCCGACCTTGGAGGATACGCAATCATGATCGGCGGGACAAGCGGGCCTCATCTTACGTCCTTCTCCCTTGTTGATATAGTGGGACACGGGACGGCCTGCGGTCTGATGAACCCCTACTACTGGGTATTCTACAGCAAGGCAATACAGCCCCAGCTCAGGGTAATAGGAAGGATTTTCCGCTCTCACGGTTTCACGGATGCCGACATCGACGGTCTTGACGGCATAAAGCTGGCTGTCAGCGTTGCAGAGGCGATGATTGCATTTGAAAAATCAATCGGAGCTCCGACAAAGCTTTGCGACATTCCGGGTTTCTCTGAGGAAGTACATATACAGAGGGCTCTCAGGGCTGCAAAGGATCCGGATTTAAGGATGAAACTTCAGAACATGCCGGTAGCGATGAGCACGGATGATATTGACCGGTACATGGCTATGATTCTCAGGGCAGCGGAAAGCGGAGATCTTTCAGTCATAAGGGAAAAGCCCTGACACGGCGGGAACTTCCGGGAAGCTGCAGCTGTCCTGTGACACCGCTCGGCAATACGGGATTTTATACATGCATGTCGCCTTCCGGTGCCGTTTTACGTGTTCCGGGCGTAATGCATTCAGTAGTAGTTTCCCAAAATATTGGACTATAGCCGTAAGGGGTTAAAACGCCATTTTTATGGCAAATAGTCCTCTTTTTCATTGAAAATCAATAAAACCTGTTGTTCAGCCATCACTGAGGATGGCTG
>CAVBWE010000024.1:0-16384 GCA_963598715.1 Sphaerochaetaceae bacterium
CATCCTGCCTTGATCTGCTCTGTACACAAGCTCCTCAGCCGGTGATTCCGCACCCGGTCATAAGGCTGCCCTGTATTCATCCGGGCCTGCGGCTTTCCAGTCATCCTCCGTATTTCCTCCGGAAAGAAGTGCAGCAGTCCCGCCGTAAGTTACCGGTCAGAACCTTGTCATGAAAATACCGGAAAAAAGCCGCAATGGCATGAAATCAGCATGAAACCGTCTGAAGAGATAAGAAAATCCGGGATTTCTGACAGCATGCACTTCCTGCCGCAGGAGAGCCGTGAGCAATCAGCAGAAAAGGGAAAAGCTGCAGAATTCATCAGTTCCGGGATGATTAAGGCTGAACCATGTCAGGACAGGACAATTTTCCACCTGATATTCCGGTCGTGATTTCACTTTTTCCTGCTCAACAGGGCAACGGCCTCGACCGCCGAGGACCCGGGAAACATGTCGACGGGACGTATTTCAAGCACGCGGTATGGAGTAAAGCGTACAATGTATCTCAGATCCCTGCCCAGCGTTTCAGGATTGCATGATATGTATACGACGCCTTCGGCCCCGGTCTTTCCGAGGGCGGCAAGAAACTCCTCGCTCGAGCCGCTTCGGGGAGGATCAAGAAAGACAACATCAAACTTCTCGCCTCTTCTGGCGGCCTCCTTCAGATACTTTGCAGCATCGTCCTTTATGAACGTGACATTCGAAAGGCCGTTTTTTGAGGCATTCATGACGCCGTCATCCACGGCACGGGGATTCGATTCGACACATACGACTTCCCTTACGCCCCTGGATGCGGCAATAAGGCCTATCGTTCCGGTTCCCGAATAGGCATCAAGGACCCTGTCCGTACTTCTGAGGCGTGCCATATTCATCGCAGTGTCAAAAAGAACTCCGGCCATGACGGGATTGGTCTGAAAGAAGCTCTTCGCACTGACGGCGAAATCGAGAGAGCACACCGAGTCGGTGATATAACCCTTGCCGTAAAGGATTCTCTCCTCGTCATCTTCGCCCATTACCATACTTGTATCGCGGTTGTTTATTATCTGAACTATCGTGGAAACAAAGGGGTTCTTCTGGTGAATGGCAGAAACGAAATCCGCCTTGTGGGGGAAATCGGCCTTCCCCGTCACGAGGGCAACCAGGGTATCTCCGTTTTTCCGGCTTACCCGTATGAGTATGTGCCTCAGGTCTCCCGTCTTCCTGTCCTCGTCATAGGCCGCAATCGAAAAGCGTCCCGCCATCTGCCTCACGCTCTGCAGAACTGCTGTCGCCCTGCCGTCCTCAAGAGAGCAGGAACGTACTGCAACAAGTTTATGTGAGTTCTTTCTGTACTCCCCGGTAATGAATTTTCCCTCTCTGTCGTGTCCGCAGACCGCCTGAACCTTACAGCGGAAACGGGTAAGAGAATCCGCAGGTATTATCGGGGAGACGGAACCGAAGCGGGAGCAGTATCTTATGACAGTCTCCTCCTTTTTCCTCATTTCGAACTGATAGCTGTCATTGACATAGTCGCATCCGCCGCATTTCCCGTAGAGCGCACACCATCTCTTCTCTCTCACTTATGTTCCTCCGCAGCATGACAGGGCTTCTTCCTTCCCGCCGAAACCTCGCTGCCCTTACTCCGAGTATCCACATTACGCGCTTTTTCTTCAAGAACGGGGTCACATGAGATGATTCTCATTTGTCCGGGTATTTAAAACGTCATTTTCACAAAATAATTCGCATTTTTGTCATCCTGCGTTGTAAAATATGGAAAAAAGCTTACGGCAGGCCATGCCTGAATACATAATGCTGCCTGAAGCGGAGGACACGAATGAACAGAATAATAACCATAGGCCGTGAATTCGGAAGCGGCGGAAGAGAACTTGCAAGAAGACTTTCGGAAAAACTGGGATATGCATACTACGACCAGGAGATATTGAGGGAGATTGCCTCCCGCACCAAACTCAGCGAAAGCTATGTTCAGGCAATAGTCGAGCACTCCCCGATCACAAGCTTTCCGATACATGTGGTACGGTCCTTTCACCCCGTAATGTCCCCCATGATGGATCAGACAAACAAGGTCTGTCAGGAACAGACGGCCATCATAAGGGAAATGGCGGAAAAATCGGACTGCATAATAGTCGGACGCTGTGCAGACTACATACTGCGCGAGTTCAAGCCGCTGAGGATATTTGTCTTTGCCGACATGAGCGAGAAGATTCTCAGATGCCGCGAAAAAGCGGGAGATGCCGACACGCTCTCGGACAAGGAACTCGAGAAACAGATAAAATCCATTGACCGCAACAGAAAGAAATACTACGACTTCTATACCGGGCAGGAATGGGGCAACAGAAGCAACTACGACATTCTCATAAACACCACGAACATTCCGATCGAGAGTGCGGCAAGGGAACTGTGCGGCCTGATAAAGAGCATGAACTGAAACGGGGCCTCATTCATCTGAGGCCTGACCATACGGATGTTCCATGGAAGAGAAAAACAAAGCAGCTGTCAGAAAGCCCAGTGCATTCCTCTACTGGATTGTAATCGGTTTCTATCGTTTATACATACTCATACGCTTCAACGTGCATTGCCACGGGCCGAAGGCAAAGGGGCCAGCCCTGATACTGAGCAACCACACTTCAAACCAGGACTACAAGTTCATAGCATCAGCCCACTGGCCGAGAAGGATCACATTTGTCGGAACATATCACTGGTTCACCTTCAGGAAGCTGAAATTCTGGCTGGAGAAGATGGGTGTCATACCCAAGTATCAGTTTGCACCCGACATGGCGGCGATGAAGAAAATACGGTATGCCCTGGACAGGAACAGGGGACTTGTATTCATCGCTCCCGAGGGAACGGTCTATGCATCCGGATCACTGGGCTATATCTCCCCTTCCATTGCAAAGACAGTCAGGGTCTTCAGGACTCCGGTGTATGCCTCACGCATAGAGGGCGCAGGACTGGGCAATGCCAAGTGGTCCAGATTCAGTCACAGGGGACGCGTGGATGTCACGACTGAGCTTATAGTCACGAAAGAGGAGGCGGAAAGCCTCCCCGTGGAAGAGATAATGAAGAGGATAAGGTCATTTCTTTCCTACGACGACTTTGAATACCAGAAGGAGCACTCCGTAAAAGTCAGGGGCGGCGACAAGCTGGAAGGCTTTGATACGATGTTCTACAAGTGTCCGTGCTGCAGAAGCGAATTCACGCTTTCCAGCAGCGCCAACAGCGTCAGATGTTCCTCGTGCGGCGCCGCGGCAGAGCTTGACGACACGTTCCGCTTCCACTGGAACAGAAAAGACGGAAACCTCTTTGACAACTACCGCGACTGGTATGACTGGCAGCTTGAGGAGATGAAAAGAGAAGCCGTACGGAGCGACTTCATCATGGAGGAGGAAGTCGAATATGCCATCGACAGAAGCGGAGTCGACAACTATGTGAAGGTCGGAAGGGGAAGAATGAGGCTCACTCATGCGGGATGGGACTACAGCGGAACATACGAAGGAAAGGAAATAGAGGAAAAGGATTCGGTCAGGGATGTGTTTCTTGCGACTCTCAAGACGGGCCTTCACTTCGAACTGCCGTTCAAGAACGGTCACTGCCGTGTCTTCTATCCGGTAAGGAACGGCCGCACCAGCATGAAATGGCATCTTGCATCACGTGCCCTTACCGAGCTGGATGCAGAGGGAAAGCTTGAAGGGAATGATTAAGCTTAGGGACATTCTCAGGAACACGGCCATCTCTGTCCTGGCCCTCGTAAGTGCCTATGCACTTTCCTCCTATTTCTTCCGCCTCAGCATAAGCGAACACATATCGACAATCTTCGTCTTTGCCGTCTTTGCCATTGCCCTCTTCACTTCATCATACATATATGGTGTCATATCTTCCGTTGTCAGCGTCCTTCTCATAAACTATGCCTACACGTTCCCGTTCTTCGCATTTGACTTCATCCGGCCGAGCAACTTCATATCCGGTGCGGTAATGCTCATGATTTCCGTCGTCACGAGCCTCATCGTGTCGAGCAACAAGAGGTATGTGCAGAAGGAGAAGGAGACGGAAAAGGAAAGCATGAGGGCGAATCTCCTCAGGGCCGTCTCGCACGATTTGAGGACACCTCTGACGACAATAAACAGCGCATCCTCGCTTCTCCTGGAGGAAAAGGGGCTCTCCGAAGAGCAGAAGACCCAGATGATAAGGAAGATAAATGACGACTCCGAATGGCTCAAGAGGCTGGTGGAGAACCTTCTGACAATAACGAGAATCGACAACAGGACACTGAAGATAGAAAAGACTCCGACAATCATTGATGAACTGATAGATTCGGTTCTGAAGAAGTTTCACAGCCTTCATCCGTCGGAAAACGTGACTGTCAGCATTCCCGACGAGATAGTCGTTATCGACATGGACCCGTTACTGATCGGACAGGTGCTGCTCAACCTGCTGGAAAATGCGGCAATACACGCCACAGGACACACCAGGATAATACTGAGCGTCTATACAGGTCAGGAAGATGCGGTATTTGCAGTGGAAGACGACGGATGCGGACTCAGCGACAGCCTGATAAAGAACATATTCAGCGGCTACTATGAAAGGGACAGGGAGAATGACAGCAGGTTTTCAGGAATCGGGCTCTCGGTGTGTGCCACGATAATAAGCGCACACGGCGGAAGGATAACAGCTGAAAACAGAAAGAATGGAGGAGCGCTGTTCCGTTTCACCCTTACAAAGGAGAAAGACAATGGCTAACAACAGAAACAAGATTCTCGTGATTGAAGACGACGAAAACATCTCTCTTGTGATACGTACTCTCCTGGAGAGCAATGACTATCAGGTCATTTTGGCATCAGCCTGTAGCGAGGGCCTCAGTCTTTTCTCATCCTACCAGCCGGACCTCGTAATACTCGATCTGGGACTTCCGGACACGGACGGGACAGCCTTCATCAGCGAAATAAGAAAAGACTTCCTCACCCCCATCCTCGTTCTTTCCGCGCGTTCCACGGACCGCGACAAGGTCGATGCGCTTGACAAGGGTGCAAATGATTATGTCACAAAGCCGTTTTCATCGCCTGAGATGCTTGCACGCCTGAGGGCACTGCTGAGAAACAACCAGCACCGTGCCGAAAGCGGGAAGCTTCCCGGGGGCATATTCACCTCAGGAGATGTCACCATCAACTATGATGCCAGGCGTGTCTTCAGAAACGGAGTGGAAATCAAGCTGACCCAGACAGAATACAACATACTGGCTTTTCTCAGTGAAAAACCCGGAAAAATGATGACATACCTCTCCATAATCAAGGGTGTCTGGGGACAGTCCGACGAGGGAAGCATAAAGAAACTGCAGGTGAACATGGCAAACATACGCAAGAAGTTCGGTGCAAAAATCGGAGAAGACTGGTGCATCTCGAATGAACTCGGGGTGGGTTACCGTTTCAATGACTGAGACTTTAGCCGTTTCTTATCCGGGCGAAGTCTTATAATGACGGGGGGCGCTTAGAAGCGCCTGATAACAGGAGAAGTTTTGAATGAAGGATTACTATGCCCTGCCGGAAGACGAGGTAATACGGGAAAAGGCAACATCAAAAGACGGCCTTACATCACAGGAAGCAGAGGAAAGGCTTAAAAAATACGGAGAGAACAGACTGCGGGAGGCGGAAAAACCTTCACTTCTCAAACGTTTTCTTGAGCAGCTGAAGGATCCGATGCTGATAATTCTCATGATAGCTGCAGCGGTGAGCGCGCTTACCGGCATGGCCAGCGGAGAATCACAGTGGACGGAAGTCTTCATCATAATCGCGGTCGTTCTTCTAAATGCAGTACTCGGCGTCATACAGGAAAGCAAGGCTGAAGCCGCAATCGAGGCGCTTCAGTCGATGACTGCCGCAAAATGCAAGGTATTACGTGACTCGAGGCTCGTCTCTCTCCACTCCTCGCTTCTTGTTCCGGGGGATGTGGTGATTCTTGAAGCAGGAGACGCCGTCCCCGCAGACGGAAGAATCATCGAGAGTGCATCCCTCAAGATTGAGGAAGCGGCGCTTACCGGAGAGTCCGTTCCCGTCAACAAGATGACCCAGCCCATAAAGGAGGAAGCGAACACCCCTGTTCCCCTCGGAGACAGGAAGAACATGTGCTACATGGGTTCCACCGTCGTCTACGGCAGGGGAAAAGCCGTCATAACCGCAACCGCAATGGATACGGAGATGGGAAGAATCGCAGGCGCACTTTCAGATACGGCGAACGAGGAAACACCTCTGCAGAAGAGACTCAATGAACTCGGAACGATGCTGTCGAAGATGGTTCTCGTAATCTGCGTCTTCATATTTATCTTCAATCTCTTCATGGCAAGGGGAGAACTCAGGGAAAGCGGACACGCACTGACTGTCATACTCAGGACATTCATGGTTGCCGTCTCGCTTGCAGTTGCGGCAATACCCGAGGGTCTTGCGACTGTCGTTACAGTCGTACTTTCCATCGGGGTTACAAAGATGAGCCGCCGTAATGCCGTGATAAGAAAGCTTACCGCAGTCGAAACACTCGGATGCACCCAGGTCATATGCTCGGACAAGACAGGAACACTCACGCAGAACAGGATGACTGTCGTGGACTCTACGGGAGACAGGGAAAAAGTCGCTTCGGCAATGGCGCTCTGCTCGGATGCAGTGCTGAACGGGGAAGGAAAAGCAGAAGGTGAACCCACTGAATGTGCACTCGTAAACTTTGCAGCGAGCCTCGGCCTCAGGAAAGAGGACCTTGAGAAGAAGCAGCCCCGTGTCGACGAAGCACCGTTTGACTCCGGACGCAAGATGATGAGTACGGTTCACCGGACAGAAGACGGTTACATACAGTATACAAAGGGAGGACCGGACGTAGTTCTCTCAAGGTGTACGCATATACTTGAGGACGGGGTACCGGCACCTCTGACAGACGAAAAGAGACGAAAAATCGAAGAAGACAACAGAAAGATGGCATCACGGGCCCTGAGGGTTCTTGCAGCAGCAGAGAGAATCTGGAAAGAAAAGCCTGAGACGGATGAGCCGTCTTATCTTGAGAAGGACCTTGTATTTCTGGGACTGTGCGGCATGATTGACCCCGTAAGGCCGGAAGTCAAGGCCGCAATAGACGAATGCCGGGAAGCAGGAATAAGGGCCGTCATGATTACGGGTGACCACAAGGACACTGCAGTCGCGATTGCCAGGGAGCTCGGAATCATAAAGGATGCAGAGGAAGCCGTCACGGGAAGTGAAATCGAAGCCATGTCCGACGATGAACTTGCCTCCCGCATCAAGCGCTACGGCGTCTATGCCCGTGTTCAGCCTGAACATAAGACGAGGATCGTCAATGCCTGGAAGAAGAACGGCGCAATAACCGCAATGACAGGAGACGGCGTCAATGATGCACCTTCCATAAAGAGTGCCGACATCGGTATCGGAATGGGCATCACGGGAACTGACGTGACAAAGAACGTAGCCGACATGGTTCTTGCAGATGACAACTTTGCAACCATCGTAAGTGCTGTCGGTGAAGGACGGAGAATCTACGACAACATAAGAAAGGCAATCCAGTTCCTTCTGGGCTCAAACATGAGCGAGGTACTCGGAGTATTCACCGCAACAATTATGGGATTTACACTTCTCAATCCTGTGCATCTTCTCTTCATAAACCTTGTAACGGACTGTTTCCCTGCTCTTGCCCTGGGTCTTGAAGAGGCTGAAGATGATACGATGAAGCGTCCTCCGCGCTCCTCAGACGACGGAATCTTCGCAGGCGGTCTGCTTGGAGATATCATATATCAGGGAATTCTTGTAACTGCACTGACAATCATTTCCTACATAATCGGAAACTCGATTGAATGCGGACACTTCTGTCTTCCCCATGCTACAAGCAGCCACGGGATGACGATGGCATTCCTTACGATGAGCATGTGCGAGATTTTCCACTCTTTCAACATGCGTTCCCAGCGCAAGAGCATCTTCACCCTCAAAAGCCACAACAGGGTGCTCTGGGCTGCCATGGCGGGCTCTCTTGTCCTTACGACTGCCGTTCTCGAGATACCTCTTCTTGCAGATGCGTTCGGCTTCACTCCCATAGGACTGGCCGAATACCTCATTGCAATGACACTGGCTTTCCTCGTGATTCCGATTGTCGAAATTGTGAAGCTGGTTCAGAGAAGAGCAAAGGGAAAGTAAAAACGATGCCACCGCAATGCGGTGGTTTTCAATTCTCCCGACAAGGCTTGAACCTGTACCTCCGGATATTCTGAAACAAAAAATTGCGAACGAGCAGGATCGAACTGCTGACCCCTTCCGTGTGAAGGAAGTGCTCTCCCGCTGAGCTACGTTCGCAATACACACTGACTATAGCCTTTTTCCATCCCCTTTGTCTAGACAACAAGACACAGCGTTGTGACGCAGAGGGAAACGGCAACCGAACAGATCATCGGAAGACGGAAGAAGGAAAGTACAAATGCAGATACTACACCGCAGAGTCCGGCATACCATTGACTGTCAAAGTCCGTGAGGGCAGAAGGGAAAATCAGTGCACCAAGTGCCGCAACGGGGAGGAGAATCATGCATTTCCGGATTCTCTTCGGAAGTTTTTCCGTAAAGGACAGAAAATAGGGAATGGTCCGGGGTATCTGTGTAACCAGGGCCGAGAGTATGATTGAGAGAAGAATATTGTTCATCAGAGTCCAGCCTCCTCATCGCTGTATATGTATGATGCCGCAACAGACGACACAAGCATCGAAACCACAATTGAAAAACCTGCAGGAAGTCCGAGAATCTCAATCATCAGGGAATTGAGCACAGCACTCAGCGAAAATACGGCAAGAGCCTTGACGCTCTTTACGCTCTCCTCTCCGAGAATTGACGCAAACATTGCATATACCGTGATTACTGCAGCCTTTTTTATTACGTCAGGAAGAAAATCTCCTATTGTCGCACCGGCCAGGCTTCCGCTCCACCACCCTGTCCAGCTTGTAAGCCCGAGTCCGAGAAGATAGGGCATGGTGATCAGACCTTTTCTGAATGAGCAGACTGAAAAGACCTCATCGGTAGTGTTGAAACCGGCAAAAAGACGTCCCCATACTCCCGTTTTCCTGCCGATTTTCGAGGAAAGGGATGAGGCCATGAATATATAGCGGGAATTTATGAAAAAGACGGAAATGACAACGGTGGCAATTCCTGCCCCGCTTTTAATGAGGGACAGCATAAGGAACTGCGAGGATCCGGCATAGACGAGAAAGGACGTAAGCCATGTCTCGAAAAGCGAAAAGGAAAGAGTCGTGCTCATCAGACCGAAAGCAATTGCAGTAGTGAAATATCCGATGAAGATCGGAAGGCCGTCAAGAAGGCCTTTTCTGAGCGTCAGTTCTTCTTCCATATATCCTCCGCAACCTTCTTTGCGCTCTCCGTCCCGTCCACTGCTGCACTGACAATTCCTCCGGCATACCCTGAGCCTTCTCCTGCCACATAGAGTCCATCCCGGGCCATGGTCCTTTCATTCCTTACTATCCTTACCGGGGCGCTCGTCCGGGTCTCGCTTCCTATGAGAAGGGCTTCGGAAGTGATGAATCTTCCCCCGGTAAGACGATCAAAGTCCCTGAATGCCGATGAGAGCGAAGAAGAGACAACAGGAGGAAGGATCGAATACAGGTCCGCAGTTACACACCCCGGAGCATAGGTTGAGCGGGGAAGCGTTGAAGAGAGCTTTCTCTCTACAAAATCAGTCATTCTCACTGCCGGAGCCCTGAAGAAAGGATTATAGGAGTCCCTTTCGATTTTCTCGATCCAGTCCATCATTTTCCAGATACCGGACGAAGGAAGATCATCGGTCCTTACCTGAACGACAAATGCCGCATTTGCCCACTGGCCTGAGCGGGAGGAGGACGACATTCCGTTCACTACCTGCATTTCCCTCTCGGTTGCAGCAGGGACTACAGTTCCTCCCGGGCACATGCAGAATGAATAGATTCCCCTGCCGTCATGCTGAGTAACAAACGAATAGGAGGCAGGAGGAAGATACGGCCCCCTTCCTGACGGAGAATGATACTGGATGGAATCTATGAGGGATTGAGGATGCTCGACCCTGACTCCGACAGCGCTGTCCTTTGCCTCAAGCCTTATTCCGTCCTTCTCAAGAAACCGGTAAACGTCCTTTGCAGAATGCCCTGTCGCAAGAATCACAGGCCCTCTGAATTCCCTGCCGTCAGCGCATACTGCACCCGTGACGGATTCCCCCTTTTCAAGCAGTGACGTGACGAGCGTCCCGAAATGGACTTCTCCCCCGCTGCAGATGATTGAGTTCCTCATGTTCTCGATGACAGACGGAAGCCTGTCCGTTCCGATATGAGGATGCGCCTCATAAAGGATTGATTCATCCGCTCCGTGCTGCACGAAGAGTGAAAGCACCTTTGAGATATCACCACGCTTGACCGAACGGGTAAAAAGCTTGCCGTCGGAGTATGCTCCGGCACCGCCTTCACCAAAAGAATAGTTCGAGTTCTCGTCAAGAAGTCCCCTTGCAGAAAGAGAAGCGCAGTCTCTTTTCCTTTCGTGAACATTCTTTCCTCTCTCGAGGACGATGGGTCTTATACCGTTTTCAATGAGTGTAAGGGCGGAAAAAAGCCCGGCAGGTCCTGATCCCACGACGACAGCAGACGGACTTCTTTCGTCAAGAACCGGAAAAACCGTCTCTTTCCAGAGTCTGCGAGGCTCTTCTGCGATGTATGCCCGGACAAGAAGGCTGACCTTCACATCCCGGCGCCTTGCATCTATGCTCTTACGCACGTACCTTATGCCGCTGATCCTTTTACGCGGCACAGCGAGAGATGATGACACCCTTTGCATGACTTTCGCTTCATCACATGCTTCCTCCGGCGTCAAAACAAGATTTACATCCTTTGTCATAGCGTCAATGATAAAAACCGGGAATAACATATTCAATCAGGGAATCTGTTATTTATTTTCCGTTTTCTGTAAGATTTGATGCGTGAACATTCTATCCATCGAGAATCTTGAGAAAACTGTAAAGGATGAGCCTCTGTTCGAGAACGTCACTCTCGGTCTGAGCGACGGTGAGAAGGTCGGAATAGTCGGAAAAAACGGAGAGGGAAAGTCAACCTTTCTGAAGACTGTTACGGGAAAGATAGTGCCGGATGAAGGCAAGGTATCCATGAAGAACGGAACAAAGGTGGCCTTCCTCGAGCAGAGGGTAAGCTTTACTCCCGGCTGCACTGTATCGCATTACCTCTATGAAGCTGAGGACTCCGGCATAGATACCCTGAACAGATACCGGGAAGCCCTGAAAAACGGAAACACGCAGGAAAGCATAAGGCTCTCTGAAGAGATAGAAAGGGACAATCTCTGGGACATCGAACGTTCCTACATGGCATATCTGACGGAAATGGGAGAGTCTTTCACGGGAGAAGAGATGATGGAAAGGCTGAGCGGAGGCGAACAGAAGAAGTGCGCCCTGGCGAGGGTGCTTTCCCTCCGGGCCGACCTTGTTCTTCTCGACGAGCCGACGAACCACCTGGACATAGAAACAATCGAGTACCTTGAAAACTGGATAAGAAGCACGAAGGCTGCAGTCATAACGGTGACTCATGACCGTCACATTCTCTCCAGTGTATGCACAACAATATGGGAGCTGGACAGAAGGCATTTTCACCGCCATCCGGGTTCCTTTACTGCCTACCTCGAGAGAAAGGAGGAAAGGCTGATGATGGAAGAAAAGGAACAGGAAAGACTGAAAACCATCCTCAGGCGGGAACTTGTATGGCTGATGCGCGGTCCCCAGGCAAGAACGGGAAAGGACAAGGGAAGAAAGGAAAGAATCGAGGAGATGGAGTCATCCCTGAAAAAAGTGCGGGATGAGAAAATGACGCAGTTTTCATCACTCGACAGGAGGCTGGGCAAGAAGATCCTGGATATTGAGAACATATCTGCACGCTACAACAGCCGCATTCTGTTCTCGGATTTCACATATTCATTCACAAAGGGTATAAAGATAGGCCTTATAGGCCCCAACGGCTCTGGAAAATCAACTCTGCTTGATATAGTAAGCGGCTCAAGATCCCCCGATGAAGGTAATGTGGAAATCGGCGTCAATACGGTCTTCGGCTACTATGACCAGAACGGACGGAATCTTGACGGGTCAAAGACTGCACTCGAATATGCCGAATCCTTCGGCGACAGGGTGAGATATACAAACGGCGAAGATGTCACGGCATCACGCTTTCTCGAAATCTTCGGTTTCCCTGTCGAAATGCAGCGTACTCCCGTCAACATGCTTTCCGGCGGTGAAAGGCGAAGGCTTTATCTCATCACACGACTGATAAAGAATCCCAATTTCCTGCTGTTCGATGAACCGACAAACGACCTTGACATTCCCACGATGGAGAACCTTGAGGACTACATATCATCATTTCCCGGCTGCGCAATAATATCATCACATGACAGGACATTCCTTGACTGCTGCGTCGATTTTCTGTTCGTGATCGAAAACGGAAGGATTACGCTTTTCCCTGGCAACTACACACAGTACCATGAAAGGAAGGAAGAGGAAGAAAAGAAAAAAACAGCAGAGAAAAAACAGGATTCAAGAAAGCCCCGGGAGAAAAAGGGACTGAGTTACAGGGAAGAAAAAGAAGAACAGGCACTGGAAGAAGAAATAGCAATGCTGGAAAAGGAAATATCGGAACTTGAAGAATCCTTCTCAACAGCTGGAGAAACACCGCTGGGAACGCTCCAGGAAAGAACACGCAGATACACCGAGAAAAAAACAGCGCTCGAAGAAAAGACCGAGCGCTGGCTTGAACTTGAAGAGAAGAGAGGCTAAACCTCAGTTGAATTTACGTCCTCGGCATCCATCAGCTGGGCATTGGTGCGTCCCGGGATAACTCGTCTGATGAAGGGAATTACACCGGTATAGGTCTTTGCAAATTCCTCCTCGCTCTCCTTCAGTGCAGCCTGCCAGGCAGCTCCGAACCCGGGGCTGTTGATAGTGAGCCTGTCGACAGCTTTCTGATACACCTGAAGCCTCTCGACTTCCTTTCGCCCGGGTTTATCCCTCAGTGTCTGAAGCGACACACGCAGATTCTCGTTATATTTCCTGAGCTCTTCATTCTCACTCTTGAGCCTGTTTACTCCCTCGCTTTCAATTTCCATACGTGATGTAAGCATGTCCTTGAGCTTCTGCTGTTCACTCCTGCTTCTGTTCTTTTCAAGATGCAATCTGAAAATGTATATAAGCCATACCAGGACAGCAACGGCACATCCGCTTCCGAGTCCTATAAAGAAATCCTTCCAACTTGTCATGATATTTACCTCACAAAGAGAAGATAGCTGATTCTACTCCATAAGAAAAGAAATCTCCACCACTTCCCTTTCCGGAGAATTTTGAATATGCTTTTCCCAAGGCCTGGGTGGTGGAAAGGTAGACACTGGAGACTTAAAATCTCCTGGACGTGAGTCCGTACGGGTTCAAGTCCCGTTCCAGGTATACTTTATTGGAGGTTTTGATGAAAATCAAAGCCTTTATTTTTCTAACTCATTATAGTAGAATAAGTTATAAAACCACCTCACCATCAACGCAAAGCCTGCTCGCTCTCCCCAATATACATCTCCCCCACTCTCTCAAGCTCCCCCTTACTCTCAGTGAATCCAATGTCCGTTGAACAGTACGTATTGTCTTTGCAATCTGATTGGAAATCTCCTCTCGTGTTGAATCAGGTTTCTGTCTCAGAATTGCCAGTACAGACATTTCGGTACCGTTCAAAGTGACACTTGGAATGTCACTTCGAATTCTCTGACGGTAAATTATGAATTTGAAGCCGTTTAAAGTGTTTTCATAGGAATATTTGATTCCGTCCTCCCTGCACAGTCCGTCAGAATTTGATTAAATACTTACCTGTTGACAGATTATACAAAGGGATTATAATTTACTTACATTAGAGAAAGTTTCATGTGTGCAAGTTTCCAAGATGAAAGTTTCTACGTAAGATATTATCAGGCAGAAGAAGGCGGAAGGAATGTTCATAGGACGAAAGCGGGAGCTCAGCAATCTGGAAGAAATCTACAGGAAGGATACGGGGACACTCACCATACTCTACGGCAGGCGGAGGGTTGGCAAGACACGCCTCATACAGGAATTCACAAAAGGAAAGAAGACAATCTTCTTCTCCGCCCAGGAAGGAGACAGTGAATCGAATCTCAATGAGCTGTCCCGCTCCGTTTTCGGTCAGGACAGAAAATACGTTCCCGTCTTCCAGTCATTCAGGGAGGCACTTGAATACATAGGAGAGGAAGCGAAAAAGGAGAAGACGGTCTTCTTCATAGATGAATACCCATACCTTGTGGACAGCCTCGGCAGTGAGATTTCATCGGTTCTACAGAATTTTCTGGATATCTCCATAGAGAAGTCAAAGCTCATGATCATCATCTGCGGTTCATCGGTTTCATTCATGGAAAACGAGGTAATCTCAAGCAAGAATCCTCTCTACGGGAGAGCACGACTCATAATGAAGCTGAAACCTTTGAACTATTATGAGACAGCCGAGTGGTTTTCATCCTACTCTCCCGAGGACAAGGCGGTTCTCTACGGTGCAACGAACGGGATTCCCATGTACCTCAGCACAATGGATCCGTCTCTCTCCCTTAAGGAAAACCTTCTGAGAACGTTCTTCCGTCCGAACTCGATACTCCTCTACGAGCAGGAATTCGTACTCCGTCAGGAGATAAATGAAATCAGATCCTACCAGGCAGTACTCAGTGCCGTCGCAAACGGAAAAACAAAATTCAATGAAATCTGCGACAGGACAAAACTCAACCCGGGTTCCGTATCAAGAATACTGGACGCACTGAAGGAACTGAGTATAATCGAAAAAATGGTTCCTGCAGGAGAAAAGGAGGAGAGCAGAAAAGGTTTCTACTCGATAGAGGACCTTTACTTCAACTTCTGGTACTTCTTCGTCCAGAGATACTTCACAGTCATAAACCAGGACCTGATGGAGAAAAACTACGACAGGCTCATCACTCCTCTGATGAATGATTACATGGGAAAGGTATTCGAGAGAATTGCCAGGGAATATCTGCTGTACCGCGCAAAGCTTCCGTTCCCGTTCAAAGATATCGGCTCATGGTGGGGAACCGACAACACGACGAGAAAATCCATAGAAATCGACGTCGTCGCCCACTCCGCTCTTGATGACAATGTCATCATCGGCTCATGCAAGTTCACATCCAGGCCGATAGATACTGACGAATACGCTCTTATGTGCGCATACTCGAAGCCGGTGGCCGCTATGCGTGATGCAGTTTTCTGCTTCTTCTCGAAATCAGGATTCACGGACAACATGAAGAAAATGAAAAGTGACAGAATACGACTCATCTCTCTTGAAGATATGTACAGATGAAGCGTTTTCAGATACGGCCCCGCAGAAGTGTCTGCTGCTCCACAGCATTATCCGTAAAGCTTCTGAAGACGCACCGGAATGATATATCCGTTTCTGACGCCTGATGACAAGGCCGGGATTGTGACCCCGAAGTATCGTGATGACTGAGGAGTCGGAGTCTATGTTGAAACAGCTGATGAAGTTCCCGCTTTCAAACGTGCCGCATGCCGGCTTCCATCCTTTAAGCGGGACGATGTCTGCGGCTGCAGGACAGCCTCCGTTGTTGTCTCCATAGCAGGAGCGACCTGCGGTGCTGGTGAAGACGTTACCTGAGTAGTTGACTGCCGAGCCGTAGTCGACAGCGAACTTGGCTCACTCATTTTAACGCAGCCTGGAAACAGCAGGCATACAGTAAGTATGAAAATTACGAATCGACGCATACCTTGCGGAGAAACTGCATGAATTTGCATCGGAAGACAAAATCATATTCCCATTTTTCAGCTTCAGGAAATTTGCAGGTGGAGACATATACGTCAGATTGACGTTGTCAATATTTTGTAACACATTACAAATACAAGAAAAGAAACATAATATGGCAAGTACAAATGGTAATATAAGGATGGACAGAGAGCTGAAGAATCAGTTTGAGGCCTTCTGCTCGGATGTCGGAATGATGATGACGACAGCATTCGTTATCTTCGCGAAGAAAACAGTCAATGAGCACCGCATACCATTTTAAATCAGCAGCGAAATTCCGAATACGACGACAAGAAAGGCCATTGAAGACACAGCTAAGGGAATCGGACTGAGTAAAGACTTCTCCTCCGTAAGGGAACTCATGGAGGAGCTGAATGCTGACGATTAAATACCAGACGATATTCGAGAAGGACTACAAACGAATTGTAAAGAGGGGATATGATATCCGCCTCCTGGAAGAGGTGATTAGCATACTCGCTGATGAGAGGCCTCTGCCTCAGAAATACCGTGATCACTCTCTTTCTGGAGACT
>CAVBWE010000025.1:0-11234 GCA_963598715.1 Sphaerochaetaceae bacterium
ACGAAGACGAAGAACGTCGTCGGAATGAAGTACAGCGGATCCGACTTCATAAGGTTCAACAGATACCTTCTCTGCGGGGAAGGAAAACTCGAGGTTATGGTCGGGCCTGACAAACTCTTCATCGAAGGCCTCGCAATCGGATGCTCAGGTGTCATAAGCGGCTGCTCACAGTGCTATCCCGATCCGTTCATCAACGTATGGAAGGAATGGAAGAAGGGAAATACCGAAGCGGCAAGAAAGGAACAGGTGTGGGCGACAAGGCTTGCTGAAATCGTGAAGGCCGGAGCCGACATGGGCTATTTCAAGGCTGCTCTTGAACACAACGGAATCGGAGTATCCCATATGAGGGCTCCCCAGATGGATATCACCGTGGACGAGAAGAAGAAGCTCTTTGCTGCGCTTGATGATTTCATTGATAAGTATGAGAATAGGTAACATATGATTATTGATTCAATTGACAACATGTACAGGTACATCGGTGCCGTTCCACAGCTTTCGACTGTCATCGAAACGCTGAGGAGGGTAGATTTCAGCACTCTTCCCGTCGGGCAGTACAAAACGGCAAATCCCCTCGTGAGATACAATGTCATGGAGTTCGACATAGACTCCACGGAGCCTGTAAAGCAGGAGATCCACGAAAAGGAGATCGACGTCCAGATCGATATCTCGGGAGCGGAGAGGTTTGTCACTTCCTTTAGGGAGGGTGAAGTCACGGAGGCCTATGACGGAGAAAGGGATGCTGCGTTCCAGAAGGTCGATGAGCGTGTTGTTTTCACGGGAGATCCCGGAATGTTCGCCATCTTCTTTCCCGGAGAACCCCACACGTCACTCCTGCGCGTCGGTGAGAAGAACTACCATCTCAAGAAGTGCGTCTTCAAGCTGATTTACTGATGCTTTCCGGCTGAAAGGTAATATTCAGCCGGGAAATTATCACGTATAATAACTGTTCTGAGGGGATATTGTTGTGAAACTGGTCATCAACGGCAGCGACGGGGAGAGAAGCACTCTGTATGAGAAGATTGCAGACTCTCTTGAGTCTTCAATACTTGAGTGCAATGAATCTTCCGTGAAACTTCCGACAGAGAACGAGCTTGCGCTCAAGTTCGGAGTGAGCCGCGCAGTGATCAGGGAATCACTCAATATTCTCCGTGAACGCGGACTCATCGTCACGAAGGTCGGGGAAGGAACATTCACAGAGAAGCCGAGCTACGATTTTCTTGCGCGCAACATCAACCGCATGATACGGATGAACGGAATCTCGGACAGGGATGTCAATTCCATAAGACTCATCCTCGAGTGCGGAAGCTCAAGACTCGCCGCACTCAATGTGACGGACTCTTTCATCTCATCGCTTGAGGAGATTACGGACGAGATGGAGGCATCGGCGGATGACATAGAGAAACGTGTCAGGCTCGATTTCGAATTTCATCTCCTCATTGCGAAAGAGAGCGGGAACGAACTTCTTGTCCTTTTCATCGAGTCGATCAACGAAATCCTTCTTGACTACATAAGACGCCGTCTTATCCAGAAGCCTGAAGGCCACCTTGACGGCGTTATATGGCACCGCAGGATAACGGACCTCTTCAGAAGGAAGAGTTCCCCCGACGAAGTCGAGAGCGCAATGAGGAAGCACCTCGAAAGCTCCTTTCATCAGATTTAGTTTCACCGTCACTTGTCTTTCCGGCTGCATGATTTCATGCGGCTTTTTTTCGTCATCTCTTCATCTGTGTATAATTTCCGGTATTAACTGAAATTATACTTCGACTGTCTTCTCCGCGGAGAAAGCCGGCTTTTCCCAACGTAAAATCAACAATAATTTTGACAACCAGGACAACGGACTATAGAATAATCATATAAGATAAAAATATTATCAAATATAAGAAAAAGAGGAACACGAAATGAGCACGAAACCATTACTGGGGCTTATCGGTTTTTCGGACGGTGATCCGGAAGTACATGAAACTCTCAAGGATATTGTCCAGGCGCAGCTGGATGTGATCGAGTCGGAGCTGAGAAAGGACGGCAGGGTCGACGTTGTTGTTGCCGGGGGACTTGTGAATTCTGTCGAGAGTGCGAAAAGAGAGGCCGAGAGGCTGAAGTCACTCGGTGTTGACGGCACGCTCTTTTCCTACGGAGTCTTTGCGTTCCCGAATTTCTCTGCAATCGCTGCCGAGAACGGGAAGGGACCGTTTCTGCTGGCGGCAAACCTCAATCCCGACTGGCCCGGCATGGTAGCGATGCTTGCCGCAGGCGGTGCCCTTCATCATCTTGGAATCGATCACTTCCGTGTTGCAGGTGATTTCCGTCAGAAGGATGTGCTGGAGAAAATCATAACATTCGCAAAGTGTGCAAAGGTCAAGACAAGGCTCAACGGCCAGAAATACGGACTCATCGGCGGCAGAAGCCTCGGCATGTACAGCTCCACTGTCAGCATGCAGGACTGGCAGAGGCAGTTCGGAGTCGATGTCGACCATATGGACCAGAGCGAAATAGTGAGGAAGGCTTCCGAGGTCCCCGAGAATCAGGTCCAGAAGGGCTTCGATTTCCTTACAAAATATGTCGGAAGGATAGAGTACAACGGAACCTCCTTCACGCCCGAGAAGCTGAAGACCCAGATACGGCACTATGAAGCCCTCAAGAGAATCGTGAAGGAAAACGGCTACGACTTTGTCGGTGTGAAGTGTCACTATGAGATGAGCCGGCACTATTGCACGGAATGCATAGCTCACGCCTTCATGAATGACCCCTATGACTGGGACGGAAAGAAGGAACCGTGCGTCTTTGCATGCGAGGCTGATTCCGATGCCGCCCTTACCATGCAGATACTCAAGCTCCTTACCGATGAACCCGTGGTCTTCATGGATGTCAGGCACTACGACAGCGAGAACGATGTCATGGTGTTCTGCAACTGCGGCTCGGAGTCCACATACTATGCAACCGGAACGGACGACTATGAGGCGAACCTCAAGAAGACGACGCTCTATCCGGCCCTTGAGATCTATGCAGGCGGCGGATGCCATGTGAACCTCCAGACAAGGGAAGGGAAGGCGACGATTGCAAGGCTTTGCCGCAACGAGGGAAAGTACAGGATGACAATCATTCCATGTGAGTTCGTGTCACTGCCGAAGGAGAAGGAAGAGGAGACCACGAAGGAGTGGCCGCATGTGTTTGCCCGGCTTCCGTTCGACCACCATGTATTCATCGAGAGATTCGATGCCAACCATGCACATGCAGTCTACGGCGACCATGTGGAGGAGCTGAAGATGATCTGTCAGATGCTCGGTGTCGAAGTCGAAATGTTCAGTTGAGGTATGAAAATGCAGAGAATTCTTAATAACCCGGATGATATAGTTGATGAGATGCTTGACGGCTTCGTGCGTGTTCACAGTGATATCGTAAGGAGAACGGAGAACAGGCGGGTCATAAAAAGCACTGAAAGTACCCTCGGCAGGGTCGGCATCGTCACAGGCGGCGGCTCCGGTCATAAGCCGGCCTTTGTCGGATATGTGGGAAAGAACATGGTCGATGCAGTGGCAGTCGGAGAAATCTTCTCGTCTCCCACCGCACTCAGTTTCCTTGATGCATTCCGCGCTGCAGACGGCGGAAAGGGAGTTGCATGCCTCTACGGTAACTACTCCGGCGACAACATGAATGTAAAGATGGCGGTCAAAAAAGCCTCTAAGGAGGGACTGAATGTGAAGACTGTCGTTGCAAACGACGACGTTGCATCCGCACCGAAGGACCAGAGAGAAAAAAGGCGCGGCGTTGCAGGAGAAATCTTCATGTGGAAGATAGCAGGTGCAAAGGCCTCTGAAGGTGCAGATCTGGACGGGGTGATTGAAGCTGCACAAGGCGCAATCGACAACACACGCAGTGTCGGTATCGGGCTGACGCCGTGTACTCTGCCTGCAGTCGGACATCCGAACTTCGGGATAAAGGACGGTACCATGGAAGTCGGAATCGGACACCACGGTGAACCTGGTATGGAAGTGCTTCCCCTCGAGAGTGCCCGTGACATGGCAAAGCGGATGACTGACATAGTTCTCGGTGACGTTCCGTTCGTTGAGGGAGATGAAGTGGCGGTCCTTGTTTCCGGACTCGGTGCGACTCCCCTCATGGAAATCTATGTGCTTTCTGATGAAATCGGAAAACTCATCGAGGAAAAGGGAATCAGGATTCACAGAATGTATGCCGGAAACTACTTCACGAGCCTTGAGATGATGGGCGCCACCCTCACAGTGATGAAGCTCGATGACGAGAGAAGGCGGCTTCTGGACAAGGAATGCTACAGCATGGGATTCAAGGAGAGGTGAAGTATGCAATATTTTGAAAACGCGGACGGTTCGTCAGTCATACTCAGAATGGTCAGGGCCATCCAGGACAACAGGGTTCTCCTGGGGGATATAGACGGCCTCATCGGTGACGGTGACCACGGCATGAACATGAACAAGGGCTTTACGGAGTATGAAAAGAGATACGGAAAGGAGAAACTTTCGTTTTCGGAAGGCCTGGAGAATCTCTCGGAAATCCTCATGAATGAAATCGGAGGTTCGATGGGCCCCATCTACGGAACGGTGCTGGGGGCAGTCGGAGAAAGCCTTGAGAACAAGGAGAAGATTTATCTTCCGGATTATTCCGAAGCCATGGATTATGCTCTCTCGTCTCTCTTTGAGATTGTGGATGCAAGAGTCGGTGACAAGACGCTTGTCGATGCTCTTTCTCCTGCGTGCGACGCCCTGAGGGAAGGCTCTGTCTTCTCCCGGGCCCTTTCCGACATGAAGGAGCGTGCCGAAAAGGGAAAGGAATCGACAAGGGATCTGGAGGCGAAATACGGCCGCAGCGCCAGGCTTGGAAAGAGAAGCATCGGCGTACTCGATGCCGGTGCATCATCCTGCGCAATCATTATCGCCAGCATGGCTGACGGAATCCTCGAAATACTCAGGGAGGACTGAAAATGAGAATAGCAATAGGATGCGATCCCAATGCCGTAAAGGAAAAGGAGATGCTTGTTTCTTCCTTACGCGCCCTCGGGCATGAAGTCGCCGATTTCGGAAGTGACGACCCCGTCTATGCCAATGTCGCCTTCGCTGTTGCACGGGAAGTGGCAGCGAAAAACTACGACAGGGGAATCCTCATCTGCGGCACGGGAATCGGAATGTGCATTTCAGCGAACAAGGTCAGGGGAGCCTATGCGGCACTCATCAGCGACGAATACTCATGCGAGAGGTCTATAAAGAGCAACAATGCCAACATTGCCTGTTTCGGTGCATTCACTATCGGGGCAAAACTCATGGAGATGCTTGCAAAAGACTGGCTTAGCTACGAATATAAGACCGGAACTGCAAGTGAGGAGAAGGTCAGAAGATTCGTAGAATACGATCTGGCGCGCGGGTGATATGGAAGCAGATGATAGAAGGGAGGAAGCATTTCCTCCCGCATGTGAAAGAACGGTAGAAATAATCAACTATCTCAATGAATGCCCTGAAGGCCGCTCATTCAGAGAGCTTTCGGGCGAGCTCGGAATTCCGATGGCATCGGTCTACAGGATATGCAACTGCCTGCTGCACTATGGGGTTCTGAGGACAAGCAAGTCCTCTTCAGATACACTGAAAATCGGCTACAGGGTGATGGAGTGGGCGCGTAACAGCGCTCCCTTCGATATAACGGGTCATATGCACACCCTCATGAAGGAGCTTTCGAACAGGACCGGACAGGCCTGTCAGCTCTGCATTCTTTCGGATAACTCTGCCGTGATAGTTTCTCAGGAAATACCCGAAAAAAGTGTCACGCTGATAGCTTCCATCGGGGAGAAGATTCCGATCAACATCAGTGCAGGGGGAAAGATTCTGACGGCGCTCTATGATGAGCCGAAGCGTACTTCCTTTGTCCGCAATGCCTGGAAAATCGTCTCCAGGGAGACTCCGAACACGGTCATGGATATGGATGAATTCCTGAGAAGCCTTGACGGCATAAAGGAGAAGGGATATGCCCTTGACATAGAGGAGTATGCCCAGGGAATCGGATGCGTTGCACTTCCCCTCTATAATGCCCGGGGCAGGGCTGTTGCGGCACTCGGGCTTACCGGCTTCATCGAGAGATACCGCGACAGGGAGAGCCTGCGGGGCCTCATAAGGCTTCTTGAGGAGTTTTCTCCGAAAATCAGTGCGGAAATCGAATCGTAGGAAGGACCTTTGCGCAATACATGGCCTCTCCGTTTTTCCGTTTCTGCCGTGCTTTGACTCCTCTCCGGAAGGAGGAGAGGCGGAAAATCAGGGAAAACCGGGCAGTATCGATTCCGGGCATACATAGAGCCGGAGTGATTCATGGGTTTTGCCGTGTCGGCAGGTGCTGAAGGCCCTGATGCTGTTGCATTAAGGCCCGTCATTTTTTAAGATGGAAAAAAGGCAGGGTTCAGGAAAATGAATTATTCCCTGATTATTGCGGATGATGACGAGCTCATCAGAAAAGGGATTGAGAAGGTAATACCCTGGACGGAGCTGGGCTTTGTCGTGAAGGGAGTGTTCGCAAACGGCCGTGAAGCCCTGGACTACTTCCGTTCGTCACCGTCAGATGTGATTCTCACCGATGTGAAGATGCCGCTGCTCTCGGGTCTTGAACTGATAGATGAGGCAAGGAAAATCAAGCCTGACCTGAAGGCTGTCATAATATCCGGCTTCAATGAGTTTGACCTCGTAAAGAGTGCCCTTACGCTGAAGGCTGAGGATTATCTTCTGAAGCCCCTCTCATTGAAGGACATCGAGGAGCTTTTCGGAAAACTGCACCGCGAACTTGATGAAAAGGCACCTCCCGGGGGAGAGAAATCGGAACTCGAAATCTGCTTTTCCCTTTGCCGCGAGCTGTATGGCAGTGCAAAGTCCGTATGCGGCTGTGTATGCGGGGCGGGAACGAACAGATTCCTTCTCATTTCATATCCTCCGTCAAAGGCTGCGGAAGCAGAAATCGCCTCTGTCTTCGGCTCCTCTTTCATGAAGAGCCGCAGCGGATATTCCCTCGGCCTCTGTCCCTCGGAAACCGCAGCTGGGAATGTTGATGCCCTCACATCATACTTTCGTGAAAACGGCATAACGGACTACCGTATTGCCATAGGAAGCTCTGTTGTCTATGTCGATGACATACCCGCATCCCTATGGCGGACATATGAAGTATTCGAAAACGTGAAATATTCGGAAACAGGCTGGTATTCGAACTCTCAGGAACAGGCTGTTGCCGCATTTGTCGACAGATCAAGGAGCCGCCTGATAGAGATAATCGAGAAAGGCGGTAATCCTGATGAGGAAATTACGGCAATCACGGAAGGTGCAGGGAATATGGGCGAAAATGACCGGATGTTCGTCTTTTCTGCTCTTGTCAACAAGATCGCCCGCTATTTTGGCGTGGAGGACGATATCCAGTCATTCAGACCGGGCTCCGCAGAGTTTTCTGCCCAATCCGGCGAGAGCCTGGCTGATGTTTTCAGACGCGACATGGAAAACGTCATGGGCATCATCGCCTCTAACAGCGGCGTCCGCAGCCGTCTCCTGGCCGACAGGGTCAGAGCGGAAGTTGATGAGCATTATTCCGATCCCTCAATCAATCTCGGCTCGATAGCTGAGGCCATGGATGTGAGCTACGGCTATCTTTCGTCTGTTTTCAGCAGAATCACCGGACAGACCTTCAAGTCGTACCTCATTTCTGTCCGTCTCGAGAACGCAAGAAAGCTTCTCCTTACACGTAAGTACAGGGTCTACGAGATTGCCTCGATGGTCGGGTACTCGAGCTTCAAGTACTTCACGGAGTCCTTTCACAGGAAATACGGTGCTTCTCCGGGAGATTACATCAGAAACCTCCACGGGAAGGTCTGAGATGAAAAGAAGGATTCTTTCCCTCAGGAAGTTCTATATCCTGATATTCATTCTGATTGTTTCACTGACCACGGCCGTATCGTGCTTCATTGTCTCGCGTCTCATGCTCCGGCAGTCCGAGGAAAGAATCAGGAGGGATGACGAGTGGCTGCTGTCACAGCTCTGCGAGACGGCAGATTATCTGGCATCCTCTGCCGAGAATCTCTCCTCAACGCTGGCATTTGATCCGGAAATACAGTCAATACTCATAAGCTATGAGTATGATGATTCCGTCCCGGTCGACATTGACGATGTCAGACTGTCAATCAACCGTCAGCTTGTGGAGAGGAGTAATTTCAACAGGGCCCTCTATGACTGCCGCGGTGTCGTCCTCTTCTCGAATGACGGCAGTGTCGTCGGCAGCAAGGAAACATTCGATATGGATGCGGACATTTCCGAATACGCGTGGTTTGAAGACGTGAAGGCTTCCGACGGAAAGGCGATATGGCTTCCTCTTTCGGTTGATGCCAACAGCAACGCAACAAGAAATTCCCTTTCCATCCCGATTGTCCGCCGCGTCTATTCTGCACGCTCCTCATCCGGCAGTACGCTCTCCCAGGTCCTTACACTGGGCAAGCCCCTGGGCTACCTCCTCATCTATATGGACAATGCCTTCTTTTCGTCGATTGTCAGCGAGTATTCCCGCCTTGCCAAAAAATTCTTCATCGTTGACAGCAACAGTACGATAATCAGTGCGGAAAACCGCAATGATGTCGGAAAACTCTTCCGGACGGATGAAGGAAAGGGCGGCTATTGCATGTATGAAGGAAAGACATATCTCAGGAGCGAGAGGTCTCTTGACAGGCTGGGATGGAAGTACATATGCCTCACATCCTCTGCGGAGGCTGGAAGGGAGACCAGGGTCATACTTCTCGTGTGTACTGTCATCGGTGTCTTTCTCTCCCTTGCATTCACCATTGTTGCCTTCATCCTCTCCAGATATACCGAAGCTCCCATACACCGTCTCATAGACTCGTTCAGGAAGGCGGAAACGGGGCGTGTATCAATTGACGAGAGGGCCCCCAGTTCCGAGTTTCAGGACCTCTATGACTCCTTCAATGAGACAATAGGGACCATCTATGACCTTACACAGAAGGTTTACGAAACCGAACGGGACAAGAAGGAGCTCATACTCAGCATAAAGGAAAGCCAGATTCAGGCATTGCAGAATCAGATAAACCCGCATTTTCTCTACAATACGCTGGACAGCATAAACTGGCACTGCCGCCTCCGGGGAGAAAATGAAACGGCGGAAATGATATGCACGCTCGGAAAGTTCTTCCGCTCCAACATCAGGATAACGGAGAACATGATTTCTCTGAAGCAGGAACTGGAAAACGTGAACCTTTATATGGAACTTTCCAGATACCGCCTCGGAAAGAGACTGAACTATACTGTCGCCTGCCCCCCGGATCTTCTCGGGTGCCGCGTCCTTAGACTGCTGCTGCAGCCGCTTGTGGAGAACAGCATAAAGCACGGAATAGAAGAATGCGGCCGGAACGGAGAGATTGCCATCACAGTTGCAGAAAGGGATGAGGCTCTTGCAATAACCGTTGAAGACAACGGCATCGGGATGGACGGCGGGACATGCGCTTACCTTGAAGAACTCTGGAAGGATGCAGGCGGAGAATACATCAAGGAAAGCCGCAGCATCGGGCTCTATAACGTTTTCAGGCGGCTTCGCCTCACATACCATGACAGTGCGCTGCTCTCCATTCACAGCGCTCCCGATGAAGGAACTGCAGTGACTGTAACAATCCCGAAAAACTGGAATGAATCTTGAAAAAACGGAACACACGTCATGAAAAACCGGAATCTTTAGTGTTTTTTGCTCCCTTTTCCAAATGAGGAAGGTAACGGACCATATTGATATGCATGTACTCATGCATAGAAGGAGTCTTTAGATGAAGAAAACGCTTGTTCTGGTACTTGCTGCCGTTCTTCTTGCACCGGTTTTCGCATCCGGAAGCAGTGAAGCATCAGCTTCTGCAGAAGAAGGTAAGACCGTTATCCACTTTTATGACTGGGCGCCGACCGACATGTCCATAATCGAGGATTTCAACAGGGAAAATCCTGATATCTCAGTCCAGTTCCATTCCATACCCGACAACGGCGGCGAGAAGCTGGTTCAGCTTGACATCCTGGTGATGGGCGGCGGCGAAATCGACGTTCTTCCCGGTTCTGACGGCGAGCAGATGATCAGGATGAAGAACGGTATCTATGCACCTCTTGACGAGTACATCGCGAAAGACGGGGTCGACATGGAGAAGAACTTCGGCGGAGTCGTCTCCTACGCAACATATAACGGTGTCACATACGGCTATCCTCTCAGAAGCACGGTTGAAGGCATCTGGTACAACAAGGATATGTTCGACGAAGCGGGACTTGCTTATCCTGACGGCTCATGGACATGGGACGAGTACAGGGAAATTGCCGCAAAACTCACGAAGGGTGAGGGCGCAGACAAGGTCTACGGCACATATACCCATACGTTCAACGGACAGTGGGCGCCGGTGGCAAATGAGGTCGAGCCATGGTACGGTGAAGAAGGTATGAGCAACATCAATTCCGAAGCCTTCAGGACCCAGCTTGAAAGAAGAAAGGAACTTGATGACAGGGGCTACCAGCTGTCATTCAGCCAGATCCAGGCTACGAAGGCTACCCAGGCTTCATACTTCCTCGGCGGGAGATGTGCAATGGTCCAGGCCGGAAGCTGGATTGTCCAGAACATCAAGGATCAGGAAAACTATCCGCACTCATTCAGGATCGGGGTTGCTCCGCTTCCGAGATTTGATGAAACAGTCGAAAGCAGCAGCAACTTCTCCGTTGCAGCAACGATTCTTGCAGTTTCTGCAAACAGCAGGCATAAGGAAGAAGCATGGCGCTTCATCCGCTACATGGTCGAGAAGGGCGCCGCAAGGATTGCCGGGACAGGCAACTATCCCAGCTACAGGCCGGCTTACGATGATGATCTCATCAATGCATTCATCTCCGGCTCAGGTCTTCTTGTCGAGGACATAAGGCCTCTCTTCGGCGATATGTATGCAGTCAGCCAGAAGCCGACAGGAGAAGGAGCTGCCGAGTACCAGCAGGCAATGCAGGAACAGACTCCGCTCTTCTTCAACGGCGAGAAAACGGCAGATGAGGTTCTCTCCAGGATTCAGAAGGTGACGGATGCCGCCATCCTGAAGGAAAGAAGCGGAAACTGAGTATAACGTAATCCAGTACGGCATCCCCCTTATTCTCTCCACAGAAGGGGGATGTCATCTTATGCGGAGTTGATATGAGAAGAAACAGAACTGTCATGACACAGAGGGCAAGAAAGGAAGAGAT
>CAVBWE010000026.1:0-7266 GCA_963598715.1 Sphaerochaetaceae bacterium
TTTAAGGTGGATATTTGTCATGGCTAGAAGATGTGATATTTGTGGAAAAGGTACAATTTCTGGTTCAGTTGTAACAAGAAAGGGACAGTCCAAGAAGAAGGGTGGTGTCGGACAGCATATCGGCGTGACGACAAAGCGTGAGTTCAGACCGAACATCGTCAGCGTCAAGGCACTCATCGACGGTACTCCCAGGACAATCAAGGTATGCACTCGCTGCCTCAGAGCAGGAAAAGTCCAGAAGGTTGTGTAACATCAGATTTTTCTAAGAGTGAGAAAGCGGGAACTCCTGAACAGAGGAGTCCCGTTTTTTATTAAATGGAGGATTTTATGAGTATTCGTGTTCATGCCCTCGAAGGTTCCATGGTAACTACGTCCGGCGGAATGGAAAAGCTGGTCAGTATAGTCCGGGGAAGCTGCGACAGCACTTCCATATTCGTTCTTCCGCCTCCCGTCAATCCTGAGCTTTCATTTGAAAATCTCCTGGAGAAGGCAGAAATGCGCTCTGATGAGCTGTGGCATTTCATGGACATGAAGAAAAGGGGCTGGACGGAGCTGGCAGAGACTTCTCTTACACCTCACGGCGCAGCAGTGGTGAAGGAAGAAATCGAGTCCGCATTCTCGGATGTTCATGATATTCTCCGTTCCGTGTGGATTCTCAGAAGCAGTGACGGGTCAAGCGGGGAATACCTGGAAGGGCTGTCCTCATCCTTTCTTGCCACAATACTCATGAGAAGACTCAGGGAGGATGGCATAAGTGTATCCGTACTTTCCAGGAAGAAGATCCTTTCCGATCCTTGCTGTGTCAGCGGCCTGGATGCGGTAATAGTCGCAGGAGACCTTGTCTATTGCGATCTCGATTGCGATGCTTCCGGCCGTAATCGCGGAGAAGAGGGCAGGGGCGAATACACTGCGTCGATTATTGCCGCCGCACTCGGCTGTGCTCTGACGTTCTGGAACCAGAAGTCACTTCTTTATTCGGCGAGCCGCCGCGATGTGCCTTCTGCCCATATCATACGTTCGCTGACCTATGCCGAGGCTACCGAGCTCTCGTTCTTCGGTGCACCGGTGGTTCATCCCCATTCCTATATACCGGCTCTTGAGGCCTCCCTCACGCTTTCCCTGCGTTACTGGGGAGACATAGAAGAGGAGGGAACGACAGTAAGAAGGGAATGCGGAAAGGATGACAGGGGAGTGAAGGCATTCTCCGTCGTCAGGAACATATCTCTCATCAATGTCGAGGGATCCGGAATATCAGGTGTTCCGGGAGTCTCGTCCAGACTCTTCTCCGCTCTGCGCAAGGAAGGAATCAGCGTCATCTTCATATCCCAGGCATCAAGTGAGTATTCGATATGTTTCGCCATTCCCCATACACAGAGCAGGAAGGCCCGCGAAACGATAGTCAGTGAATTCGAAAGTGAAATCAGCGGCCATTCAATTTCGTCGGTAGACTGTGAAAACGGTCTTTCCATTCTTGCAGTCGTCGGAGAGGGAATGCCCGGCTGTGTCGGTGTTGCGGGAAAATTCTTCTCGTCCCTGGCCCGTGCAGGTGTGAACATCAGGGCCATTGCGCAGGGATCGAGTGAAAGAAACATCAGTGCCGTGATATCTTCCGATGATGCCATCAAGGCTGAGCGTGCCCTTCACAGCGTCTTTTTCATGTCGGCGCAGACCCTGTCGCTGGGACTTTTCGGCCCGGGAAACATAGGCGGAACACTTCTCATGCAGCTTGGACGGGAGAGCGAGAGACTGCGGAGGGAATTCGATCTCGACATCAGGGTAAGAGGTATTGCTACGAGCAGCCGCATGCTTCTCAGTGAAGACGGCATCGAGCTCCTTTCCTGGAAGGAACAGTTCGAGAAATATTCGATTCCTTATAATGAAGAGGTTTTTCTTTCCCATGTAAAGGCTTCATATTATCCTCACTGGGTGCTTGTAGATGCCACATCAAGTGCCGAAAGGGCCATGCAGTACAGGTCCTTCATTGAAATGGGGTTCCATGTGATAACTCCCAACAAGAAGTGTCCTTCCGGGCCTTACGGCTACTATGAGGAGGTCTTCTCGGCATCGCGCAGGACGGGAAAAAAGTTCCTGTATGAAACGACAGTCGGTGCCGGACTTCCGATTATAACCACGCTGAAGGACCTGCGGGAGACAGGAGATACTATCGAGAAGGTTGAAGGAATGGTATCCGGAACACTCTCATGGCTTTTCTCCGAGTACGACGGTTCAGTTCCTTTCTCGTCTCTTGTTCTGAAGGCAAAGGAACTGGGGTTCACGGAGCCTGATCCGCGTGATGACCTCTCCGGAATGGACGTTGCCAGGAAGACCGTAATCCTTGCAAGGGAACTCGGATTCAGAAGCGAGGTATCATCATTCCCGGTGGAGTCGCTTGTGCCTGAAAGCCTTAAGGATATAACGCGCGGGGAGTTCCTGGAACGCATAGGCGAGATGGATGAGAAGATGCTCTCTCTTTACAGGGAAGCGGAGAAGGAGAAAATGGTGCTGCGCTATGTCGGTACGGTGGATGGAGGAAAATGCTCGGTGGGACTCAGGAAATTCCCTCTTTCGCATCCGTTTGCCCAGAGCAGCGGGACAGACAATGTCATTCAGTTCACGACGAGGCGTTATCATAATCAGCCTCTTGTCGTTCAGGGACCCGGAGCCGGGCCGGAAGTTACGGCAGCAGGCATTTTTGCCGATATACTGAGGCTCAGCGCATATCTCGGAAGTAAAATCTGAAAAGGAGGAAGAAATGATAAAATTCGTATCTACGAGGAACAGGGAAGGTGAGGGAGTGAGCGTTAGTCAGGCAATCCTGAAGGGTCTGGCTCCTGACGGAGGACTCTATGTCCCGACCTCTTTTCCGTCACTTGACAGTTCATTTACGCTGGGACGGGGACTTGCGTACGCAATGTATACGGCAATAAAGCCGTTTTTCGAGGGTGATGAACTGGAGGACGAACTCTATGAGATATGTCAGGATGCATTTTCATTTCCTCTCCCGTTCCATGAATCGAAGGAAAAATACCTCTACATGGAACTCATATACGGTCCGACGAGTGCCTTCAAGGACTTCGGGGCAAGATTCCTCGCATGCGTGATGGAAAGACTTCTTGTCAGGCGCGGAGAGACGAAGACGATTCTCGTTGCAACCAGTGGAGATACCGGAGGTGCCGTTGCCGCAGCGTTCCACTTGAGGCGCAATCTTTCCGTAAAGGTCCTCTTTCCGAAGGGAAGGGTTGCCGAGCGGCAGAGGGCACAGCTTACCACATGGGGAGACAATATTGAGTCATATGAAGTCGACGGTTCATTTGACGACTGTCAGAAGATGGTGAAAAAGGCCTTCATGGACAGTGAAATCTCATCTTCCCTCAGCTCCTCGAATTCAATCAACATCGGACGCCTGCTGCCTCAGATGGCGTATTATGTCTATGCATCATATCTCTTTGAAACGCTTTACGGTGCAAAGCCGGTATTTATCGTTCCATCCGGTAACGTCGGGAACGTCACAGGTGCCTTCTGGGCAAAGCGGATGGGGTGTCCGATAGAGAAGATCGTACTTGCCTGCAATGCAAACAGGACAATTCCCGATTATCTTGAAAGCGGTGAGTACAAACCGCGTGACAGCGTAAAGACACTTGCCAATGCCATGGATGTCGGTGCTCCCTCGAATATGGAAAGACTCTTTGACATGTACAGGACATATTCGGAGTTCAAAGCCGATGTTACGGCGTATTCCGTCACGGATGATGAAATAAGAAGGACGATAAAGGAAGTTTATGATGAAGAGAAATACATCATCTGTCCTCACACCGCATGTGGAGAGAGGGTGAGGAGGGATCACTTTTCATCGGTGCCGTCAGTAGTTGTTGAAACTGCTCACCCGGCAAAGTTCAATACGATCGTGGAGCCTCTTATCGGCGTGACGATTCCCGTCCCGAAGAATCTTTATGAAATAATATCCAAGGAAAGCCGGGCAAGAAGCATAGGAACAGACTACAGGGATCTCTTTTAGGCTGATTTTCCTCATTGACTGAAGAGTACCCCCGGAAACGGGGGTAAAGTTTGGAGGGCATTTCTGATTACGGCTGAATGAAGGCTCCGGACGGGATCTTCATTTCATGCGCTCTTCTCACGTCTCTATAAATTTGAGAACCCTGTTTTCCTTTTCTTTTCCGAATACGTATCTCCACACCGGTAATAGATTATGAAAAGCAATGAAACGAGGCCCCATGAGATGGCGTAGGAATACATTACCCTTTCTATTGTCCTGCTGCTCCATTCCAGACTGAGCCACAGGATGCGGAGCCCGCATATTCCGAATACGGTGAAGAGGGTCGGAACGAATGTTCTTCCGACCCCTCTCAGGGCTCCTGAAAGGATTTCTATCGGAATATAGAGTATGAAGACCGGAGCTATGGTCCGCAGTATCCTCATTCCCGTTGAAATGACTGCCTTGTCATCGGTGAAGAGCATGAATGCATACTCGCCGAATGTGAGGTAGAGCGTTGTCATTATTACGGCGGCACAGGCTGAAATGAGAAGACTGTCACGCACTCCCTTTTTTGCCCTCAAGAGTTCTCCCGCTCCGTAGTTCTGTCCTACGAAGGTTGTTGCTGCAATGCCAAGGGCGTTGATTATCATCCAGAAGACGGAGTCCAGCTTGTTGTAGGCTGCCCATGCTGCAGCACTGTCGGTGCCGAACCTGTTTACCTTCGTCTGAATGATCATGTTCGAGATATTGTACATTACAGACTGTATTCCGCCCGGCAGTCCTATCTGCAGCATTCTTCTCAGAATCAGCGGATCGATGTCGAATGTGCGCCTGATGTCATACTTCAGGCAGTCCTTTCTCTTCATCAGAAAGAGCAGGGTGAAGAAAAGTGATATCATTTCGCTGATTACAGTTGCTTCGGCGGCGCCCCTTACGCCTCTTTTGAGAAAGGATATGAAGACAATGTCAAGGATTATGTTGCACACCGCTCCCGTTATCAGGAACCACAGCGGGTGTCTCGAATCGCCGAATGCACGGTATATGCCGGACGCCATATTGTAAAGAATCAGGGGAAGGGCGCCTGCAAAGTAGATATGAAGGTAGTCAGTCGCCTTATCGATGACATCTTCCGGCGTTTCCGTCAGAACAAGCAGCGGCCGGGTCAGGAAGTATCCTCCGACTGTAATCAGGAGACCGAAGAAGAATGCCAGGGCAATGGCAGTGTGAATGCTTTTCGAGACCTTCTCTTCATTTTCAGCTCCGTAGAACTGGGAGATGATGACTGCCGCGCCGCTGGCGACTCCGGTGAAGAACCCTATGATGAGATTCGTCATGGTGCTTGTCCCGCCGGACACTGCTGCGAGTGCCTCCTTGCCGAGAAGCCGTCCGACAATAACTGCATCCACCGTATTGTAGAGTGTCGTGAAGAATGTGCCGAACATTATCGGAAAAAAGAACAGGAGTATCTGTTTCCAGATTACTCCTCTCGTAAGACATGTTTCCTCTCTTCTTATCTTCTGCATACACCCGGATTCTATTGCTTAAGCGTAACTAAGTGAAGACTCCCGAGAATAAGTCCGGATGAAAGACCCGCATCAAACCAGTCTCATTACGTCGGCCTTCCTGAATGCTATCAGCGTGCATGCACCGTCTCCGAAGAGCTTCTCCATCTCCGTTATGTATTTCCTGACAAGATGCTTCGGCACATAGGCCTGTACGGTTCCTGCAAAACCTCCTCCGTGAAGTCTCACTGCACCTTCTCCCATGAGGATGTTCTGACTGAGCGCTATTGCAAGTGCGAGGCCCTGTTCTTTCGGATCATTTGCACTGTAGACATTCTGAAGAAAGCAGAAGGACGATGAGCCGGACTCGTTTACATTATACAGGAATGTGTCGATGTCTCCTTCGGCAATCTCTTCACGCATGAATCTGACTCTTTCATTTTCAGTGAAGAAGTGGTAAGCCCTCAGAAGTGCCCTGTCGTTTGCGATTGTTTTTCTTATTTCCGGAAGTGCTCCCAGGAAATCCCTGAATTCAACTTCCCTCAGGTTTTCCTTGCCGAAGAAGGAAGCGACAGCCCGCATTTCCGGCGGAATTGAAGCATACTCTGCCGTCAGGTCACTGTGACAGCCCTGCGTGTTCGTGATTATCATGCTCAAATCATAATCCTGAAGATTGAAATCGAGTCTCTCCAGTACCGGATTGTCCCTGTCCCTGAAGTCAATCGCAATCACGCCTCCTGTTGCTGCCGTGGCCTGATCAAGCAGTCCTGAAGGTTTTCCGAAGTAGGTGTTCTCCGCATACTGGCTGATTCTTGCAATTTCGAGAGGAGGGTATGCGTCATTGTTGTAGAGACTGTTGAAAATCTCCGCTATCAGTACCTCCACCGACGCCGATGACGAGAGCCCGCTTCCGACTGCCACAGTGCTCGAAACATTTGCCTGCCAACCTCCGACAGTGACGCCGCGAAGCATGAAGGCCTTCGCTATTCCCCTCAGGACTGCGGCCGTGCTGTTTTTCTCATCTTCATGAATCTCCGTATCCGAGAGGTCTACCCTGCACTCGGGGAAGCCTTCGCTGATGAAGATGACAGTGTTGTCATCTCTCTTCGTGACGGCGGCTATTGTGTCAAGGTTGATTGATGCTCCGATTACGAGCCCGAGGTTGTGGTCTGTGTGGTTTCCTGCTATCTCCGTGCGCCCGGAAGCGGAGAAGAGCATCGGATTTTTTCTTGAGAAGAGTTTCTCATGTCCTTCGACAAGAGACATATATCTTCTGTCCATCTGACTTTCGTCATAAACAGAACCGTAAAGAGAAGGATATAAAGCGTGGAGTTTTTCGAACATGACCAGATTGTATTTCCTATTCATTCATGAAGAAAGACTTTTTTTCCGGATTCTTCTCCCTCCGGCAAGGAAAGGTCCGATTTTTCTTATTTTTCCCTCTTTCAGCAGTATCTCTATCGCTTTCCCGATTTCCTTTTCCGTCCAGTTCCTGAGACGGAACGAGTGCGAGAGAAGCGAAAAGCGCTGAAGCGACCTTGCAAGAAGTCTCTGACTCATAAGTCCCCAGTAATCAAGAAAACCGAGAATCTCGCTCTCACCTTCGCTCCTGAAGGAATCGGGAGTGCAGTGTGAGCACATCAGGCATTGCCTGTTCTCGACTTCTTCATTCATTTCTTCAAGCAGAAGGCGCCTGATGCATTCCGTTCCCGAAAAGAGAGGAAGAAGCGGGCTCTTCATGAGCGGTGAATAGAGAATAAAGGAATGCGC
>CAVBWE010000027.1:0-5065 GCA_963598715.1 Sphaerochaetaceae bacterium
GAAAAGGGACTGTACGTGGAAATCAACATGCGCTCGACGCAGCCTGAATGGACCGGAATAGCACTCACGACAGGAACAAATCCTGACGGAGAGATAAGTCTCAGCTATCCGATCATGCCGCTCTATCTTGCAGAAAGATGTGCTACCGTCGAGGAAGCTGTAGAACTTGTGAACAAAGTGAACGTCTACGCAATGACAACGGGAGATCTTGCATGGGAAGGCTCATTCATGATTGCCGATGCTCTCGGAAATTACGGAATATTCGAGCTTATCGACAACAAGATAATCTGGAACGAAGGCGCATCATGCCATGCAAACTTCTACATCAATCCCGAATACAAGGACAAGGCAGTATTCGGTGACGGGACAGGAAGGTGTGCAACACTCCTGGAAGGCATCGCAGATGTAAAGAATGAAGAGGATATGGCAGCTCTCATGAAGCGTGTCAGATACTCACAGGTACTCGATCCCGATACATGTCTCTTCGATCCGACAGGAGATGCTACGGGAGACAAGGGGAACGGCGTATATGTCACGATGGAAATGGCCAGGGACCCGAAGATCAAGGAACAGATAATGGATTATCTCAGGGAAGACGGGAAAAGGCTGAAGGCCAAGACCATCGACGAACTCAGAGACGAGAGCACGACATGGGTCAGTGCATGGCAGCTTGTTGCAAACTGCATGAAACGCACGATTGATGTGATTTTCTTCGAGGACGACGCCCTGACTTTCCACTTTGAAATATAAGGGCAGAGTGTGAGGACAGAAAGCCGCCATACGCATTCATGATTTCAGGAATGCGGATTCGGAAAAGCTTCTGTCAGTCAGAAAACGGGTCGCGGATACCGAAAGGGATTCCGGGCCCGTTTTTCCTTCCCTTATAGTGCAAGATAAGACTGCACGCGCGATTTTTCATATGCTCATCAGGATCCGGCCTCGATCTCCTTTCTCCCCCCGCTTCTCTTCTTTCTTCGGAAAAACCATCATGAAGATATCTTGGGACAATTCAAAGCGTCTTATGAAACAGGCATTTCATTGCTCTGCACATTTCAGTCAGGACACATATTACAGCAGCTGAAAGAGCAGCTTCCGCGCTCTCTGACGCTTCAGAGACGTATTTCCCGACTTTTCAGGTCCGCCATTATCTCAGCAGGAATGAAATATATGAAAGAGATGCATTTTGCTCTTCATTATTCCTGCATTCAGATCATATTGCCGGTCACAGCGCAGTCACCGATGCCCAGATTTCATCATCAACGAAGACACCGTCACGGAGAGACTCCTCGCGTATTCTTCTCATTCCATCCCCGGGAACATGAACTGAAACCTTTTTGTCGAGGGGAGAAGATGTTCTGATGTAATCAAGCGTTCCTGCTATTTCCTCATCTATTTTTCTTCTGTCGGGAAATGAAGAGAGACTGATGCATATGAAAACCTGACTTACCTCGGTCTCACCGTTCTTCTCTCCGACAAGACGCACCGTATTCCCGCCAGAGAGAGCTGCTGCAATGAGATCAAGTGCAATGGAAAGCCCGGAGCCTTTCCAGTAACCTGTCGGAAAGATCAGATGTGTCTTCAGAACCTCTCCGGGGTCTCTTGAAACCCGCCCTGAGGAATCGTATCCGGCATCGACAGGAGTCTCTTTACCGGCTTTAGAAAGCGTTTCGAGTTTTCCGTATGAGAAAAGCGACATGGCCACATCAACGAGAACAGGTTCATCACCATGAGGAACGCTGAATACAATCGGGTTATTCCCGATTCTCACATCCTTTCCGCCCCATGCTGCCATGTTCGGAAGGGTGTTCGTCCACATAATGCCTATGCAGTCGTTCTCCGCGGCTATCAGACCGTAATTGCCTGCCCTCATCCAGTGGTTGGTATTCCTGAGAGCCACAATACCGACAGTTCTTTCACCGGCAAGTTCCACTGCCCTCTTCACTGCCCTGTAGGCATTGAGATTACCCGGCCCTCTGTTGCCGTTCCAGCGCTCAAGAGAGCCGAAGGAAGACTCCATCTCTGCCCTTGCGCGGACATCAACGGTGCCGTCACAGATATTGCTGATGAAACGGGGGAATCTGTTAAGCCCGTGAGAATAGACTCCGTCACGTGAAGAGTCGGCAAAGAGTTTTGCCGATATCAGGGCATCATCACCATTTATTCCGTATCTGTTAAGAATTTTCTCGAGAACGGAGACAAGTTTATCATAAGGAACTCTCATATTCACACTCCCCCAGGATATTATCAGAGGCAATCCGGCTTTTGCAACTGTCCTCAGAATCCGGAAGACGGACGCTCCTCAATCTTCCTTAAAGTCTCCCTCTCCGATACTTCCGCTACAAATCTCAGGCGCGGAAATTGACACTCCAGCGTCTGAAGACACCTTCACATTTTCCATTCACATATACTCCGACAGTGGCACCGGTAAACCTCTTTCCCTTCCTGAGACCCTCACTTGCAAGAAAGCACGTATCGTCAAGGCAGAATACATGATCCCGGCAGGAGAAAGTGCGCCTGTTCCCGTCAGCAGAGAGACTGAGTGTGACTGAATCTCCTGCATTCTCCATCATGATTTCCTCATCACGGATGAACCTGTCGTTGCACCAGACTTTGAGAATAAGGCTTGTACGGTTTTCCTTCATGCCGATGCCGAATTGAATAAACGAATTCTCGTCATAGTAGCATGTCAGACCGAGGCTTTCCCCTTCTGTCTGCCGTATGACATCAACTTCCGTTTCCGCAGTAAATCTGAACTCCCTCTGTCTTTCAATAAGAATGCTGTGGCACCTTTTGTCATTGAGGTCGTACCCGCTTCCCTTTATATGCAGCAGCCCGTCCCTTTCGAATATTGCCCCGTCATCGAGAGAACGCACAGTCATCCACTCCCTGCCGTTCCAGGAAGGAAGAACTTTCCTCAAGGAAAAGGAAGTGCGGCTCTTTGTATCTTCCGGCATTTTTCCGAGAGAAGAAGGCCCTCTTCCCCGATTGACCAGGGGCCAGCCGTCAGGAGTCCACTCCATTTCATCTATTGCGCTCTCACGCCCCGTAAAACCCCATCCGTCATGACTTGTTCTGAGGCAGAGATACACCATGTACCATTTTCCGCAGGGCGACGAGACAGGAATGCCGTGTCCGCAGCACTGCATTGCAGCTTCTTCATCTGTCTGTCTCAAAACAGGATTATAGGGACAACGTTCATAGGTGCCGGTAATTTCTCTCGAGCGTGCCACCGTTATCCGGTGCCCCCGTCCGGTTCCGCCTTCTGCAAGAAAAAGATAATACCACCCGTCCTTCTTCATCAGATGCGGTCCCTCAGGCTTTATTTTCGAGTCGCCGTACCATAGAAGACGGGGACGCGTAACGGCCCTGGTGCAGTCAGAGGACAGCTCCATAATCCTGGCGCCACGGTTGATGAGCATGTATTTTCTTCCGTCATCATCATGAAAGATTGAAGGATCGATTCCATCCTCATGAATCCACGAGGGTTTCCCGTACGGACCCTCCGGACGGACGGAGGATGTCACCATCTGGATGCGTTTCTCCCTTTCCTCGTCATTGCACCTGAGCGTGGCCGTTATGTAGAACCTGCCGTCCGAGTATGAGATATCGGGAGCCCAGTAGCCTCTGCCGCCGTCCTTGTCACTGATTTCAGACCACTCAGGCCTCGTTATTGCATGGCCGATTATCCTCCAGTGTACAAGATCCGTCGAATGAGAAACCGGAATGCATGGAAAAGTGTGAAATGACGAGTTGACCATATAATAGTCACTGCCGACACGTATGCAGGACGGATCGGGAAAAAATCCCCGCTGAACAGGATTATGAAAGGAAGAGTCATATCTGAAGGAGGTTACGGACGCATAGTAGCCGAGAATATCTGTTCCTCCCGTCCGCGCAGCCTCGTCGTACGCCGTCAAGCCCCGCCTGTTGCTTCTGAGAGGATTGAATCCTCCTCTCTCCACAAGATATCTCACACAATCCGCATTCCCGCTCCGGGAGGCATAGAAGAGAACGTCATTTCCCTCATCATCCCTGGCGGAGAAGTCCGTTCCCGTCTCCTCCATGATCTGCATAAGTCTTTCCGTATCGCCTTTTTCGGCCACCGCAAAGACTTCCTCTTTCCGTGATGGAGAAGTGTCAATCATGTTCTTCACCCTTTTCCGCTGCTCCGGCAGACCTATCTGACGACTTCTATCGGCTCAAGAGAAAGCTCGAGCGCAACATCATTTACCATCTTGAGGTTTTCCGGAAGGACATCCACCAATCCGCTTTCACAGCTTTTCCTGTATGCGTTCGCCTCGATTTCACCCGGCATCAGTATTTCCCTTGAATTCTTTGCCTTCCTTGAAGCCTTGAGTTCGCTGATTCTGCTGTCTATGTCCTCATAGTACTTTTTCTCGTCGTTGAATGCCTTTATATCAAGGGCAATCATCATCAGTGAAGGACCTTCGCTGTTATCCTTTGCCCTGTCTCCGGTTCCACCGCCGAAAAGGACACCTGCAAGTATGTCAATCATCACGGCCATACCCCAGCCCTTGTATCCTGCCATCGGGGAGACAGTGTAATAGTCACTCATCTTCGTTGTCGGCATGCCGTCCCTGTCGAGAGCCCAGCCTTCAGGGAGCACCTCGACACCCTGTCTCTTCATGTTGGAAACCTTTCCGTTCGCAACAACCGTCATTGCCATGTCAAGAACAGGAGAAACCTCATTTCCTGCAGGAGCCGCAACGGCAATCGGATTATTGCCGATTACCTTCTCGCACCCTCCCCAGGGAGCCATCGTGGAGTCACCTGTTCCGAGTGTCGTTCCGATCAGGCCTTCCTTCTGAGCCATCTGGGAATAGTACGCAAGCGCCCCGAAGTGATTGGCACCCTTAACGCACACGACTCCTACTCCATGTTCCTTCGCCTTTCTGATTGCTTCCTCCATGGCCCTGTAGCCGAGAATCTGTCCGGATGAGTGGTTTCCGTCCCAGACTGCGACAGTGCCGTTGTCCCTGAGGACCTTTATTTCGGCAACAGGCCTCATCTTTCCCTCTCTTATGAGACGTACATAGCGTGCAGT
>CAVBWE010000028.1:0-2340 GCA_963598715.1 Sphaerochaetaceae bacterium
GTACAAGCTCAGCTATGGCCTCAAGGCAGTGATCGAGGGCTCTCTTCCCATCGGCGGACTCTCAAGTTCCGCAGCCCTTACAATTTCATTTCTCCTGGCAATCTCAAGTGTAAACGGCATAGTCCTTTCAGAGTGGGAACTCATCGAAACTGCAAGACGCGCAGAGAACGAGTATGTGGGAGTTCAGTGCGGGCTTCTTGACCAGACGACCGAAGTCCTGTCAAGGAAGGACTGCCTCTTCTGGTTCGACTCATCTGACTGCACCTATGAGAACATTCCTCAGGGAAAAGGTATGAAAGACTTCCGCTTTGTACTCTTCTTCTCGGGTCTTGAAAGGGCACTTCAGAAAACTTCGTCATATAATACGAGAAGGGACGAGTGCAAGGCTGCGTCCTATGCCCTCAAGGCCTTTTCGGGCATTGAATACGGGCTCTTCAGGGATTCCTGCCTGAGGGATGTTCCCGTGTCCGTCTATGAGGAATACCGGCTCTCCCTTCCCGAACTATGGCGTAAACGCGCTGATCATTTCTATTCGGAAATGGAAAGGGTCAGGGAAGGACGGAAATACTGGAGTGAAGGCGATATAGAGAACTACGGGAAGCTTGTCTTTGAAAGCGGAGAATCCAGCATCATCAATTATGAATGCGGCTGCACCGAGACTGTGGAGCTCTACTCAATCCTTCATCGGTCCTCCGGTGTCCTCGGTGCACGTTTTTCCGGAGCAGGCTTCAAGGGCTTTGTGATGGCCATCGTTGAAAAAGACAAGGTGGATGATGTTCTTGAGGACGTGAAAAGGAGATACCTTACGGCGTTCCCGCATCTGAGCGGAAAATATGAGGCATATATTGCTGCATTGTCAGACGGTGTCATGGAGAACAGAAGGTCATGACGGGGATCATACTTGCAGCGGGATACGCAACCCGCATGTATCCTCTGACCAGGGACTATCCCAAACCCCTGCTCAGCGTCGGAGGAAAGGCAATAATCGACTGGCTCTATGAGGATATGAGAAGATGCGGCATCTCCAGGATTTATGTTGTCACCAATCACCGTTTCGTTCCCTTCTTCTCTTCCTGGGCAGCGGCAAAGGACAATGTGACTGTCATTGACGACATGACGCAATCCAACGAAACAAGGCTCGGGGCCCTTCGCGATATTGCACTTGTTCTCAGGGAGGGCAGCATTGATGAGAGCGTATTTGTCCTTGCGGGAGACAATGTGCTCGATTTTTCCTTCAGGCCGTTTCTGGAATATGCAGAGATGAAGGGTGCAAGCTGTGTCATGAGACATTTTCAGCCGGATGAGGAAAAACTGAGGAAAACAGGCGTGTGCACGGTGGACGACGACTCGTTAATCCTTTCCATGGAGGAAAAGCCTCTCCATCCGAAGTCATCATGGGCAGTACCTCCGTTCTATTACTACAGGAAGGAGGACATCGGGCTTCTCCCCGAGGCCATAGAAAACGGCCTTGATGCCGATGCTCCCGGCTCCTTCGTCTCATACCTCGCGTCAAGAAGAAAGGTCTATGCCTGGCTCATGAGCGGAAAGAGGTACGATGTTGGAACAATCAGCGGGTACGAAAGAATAAGGGACCGTTACCGCGGCCCCGTGGAGTGAATTTCCTCCGGCCATGAGCCTTCAGAAAATACCTCCGATGAATTCTCTGATCTTCTCTTCCTTGTTTCTGTAGTCGTCCTCATCCTTTGTGCCGACTCCAAGGTATCTGTAGTCACAGCCGAGATAGGTGAACATCTGGCTGAATGCATCATCGAGGATCCTGAATTCCGCATCGTCGTCATCTGCCGCACCGTTGAGGATAACTGCCGCTTTCTTTCCCTTCCAGACTTCCTCGCCCAGGGCGTAGAGTCTGTCAATGAAAGTCTTCATCTGGGCAGTGACCTGCCACCAGTAGACCGGGGAAACAAGGACAATGGTATCCGAATGCCTGATTTCCTCATAGAGAAGACTCATGTCGTCCCTCTGTATACATTCGCCGTCCTTCCTGCAGATATCGCACGCCCTGCAGTATCCGATCTTCCTTTCCCTCAGGTATACTGTCTTTCCTCCGCTCCTTTCTTCTGCAATTTCTGCTATTCTGTCCGAAAACATTCCCTTTCTCGGGCTTCCTGCTATTATCAGTACAGACAAGATATCCTCCTTGTATATTCCTTATATATATATGGTTCTGATGATATCATGATTTTGCGTTGAGGCGCCGGAAAGTGAAAAATAATTCCAATTCCTTTTTCCAGCGGTAATTAACATCAGAGAACAGCTGAAATATTAATTTTTTTGAAAAAAAGGGAAAAATGGTATTCACATTTTGAGAGAAAAAGTATA
>CAVBWE010000029.1:0-11090 GCA_963598715.1 Sphaerochaetaceae bacterium
CTTTCGAAGGCGTGAATAGAGTTCGCGTACAGGCTGGAATGAATAGAGCCCTTCCTCTTCAAGAAGAAAAAGTCCGCTGTTCCTCTGCTCATAGTGTTCCTCTATTTCCCTCAGTGCATCCACTATATCGCTTCCGTTTACTCCCGTGAGCTCACCTATCCTCTCCTTCGAGAGAGGTGTGTTTTCTATAAAGAGAACGGCTTCTATAATTTTGGCATCTTCCCCCAGGGCTCTGTACTCACCAGTCATCGTCTTCCTCTATAACAACGTCTTCCTCTTCTCCGGTATACTCTTCCCTGGGCATACCGCTGTCCCCTTCAGCCTTTCTCTCTGCACTCTTTTCTCCGATGAGTGTGTCTATATCCTTTCCCTCATCACCGCTGAGAATGCTGAAATCGGAAGCCGGAGAGCTCGTTTCGTCTTCTTCCGTCTCCATTTCATCAGCCAGGGCATCATATTCATCCGCCTTCGTGATATCCCAGTCAAGCGGCCGCTTCCTGATGTATATCTTTCCCCAGAGTTCATCCTGCCGGAAAAGGATGGAATGGTCCTTGGCACCTTCAAGTATTGAAAGGAAAGCACATATTACATGCAAAGGGTTTTCATAATCAACAATAAGGTCTTCGATTGTTATCTCATCCCTTTCGTCCAGCAGTTCGGACATGAGGGCCCTCTTCTCCCTTACCGATACACTCTGGTATATGTTGAAGATCTTTGACGGAGGAGTCTTCTGAAGGATGGAGGAGAAGGTTCTTGTAATATCGGAGAGCGTCACGCCGGAAAACAGCTCGCTGTCCTCAAACGGGAGGGCGAAGAAATTCTCGGGGCGTTCGATGGTGAGCCTGTCGGAGGAATCGGCACCGGTAAGAAGGTCTGCATACCTCTTGTATTTCTGATAATCTATGAGCCTGTCGACAAGATCCTGTCTCGGGTCCTCATATTCCTCTTCCAGTTCACTCTCCTGCGGAAGAAGCAGTTTTGTCTTGATATAAAGCAGCTCTGCCGCCATGCGGTAGAAGTCCGCCATGTCCTCGATGTCGGCTTTGTTCTTTTCAAGATATTCCAGAAACTGCTCCGTTATGAGTGATATCGGAAGGTCATATATGTTGGCGTCATTCTTCGATATGAGATATAACAGGAGATCCAGAGGCCCGTCAAAATCCTTCCTGTCCTCAAGTATTCCGGGAACATGGAAGAGCTTCTTCTCCTTTTTTTCAAGCAGTACATCAAAGTTTTCGGCCATGAAAAAATTATATTGGAAACCCCGCAGGCTTTTCTAGATGGAAAACTGCCACATTTCGTGTGGCAGCCTGTATAAACCGGTAATAAATCAGAGTGAGTACAGTACACCCAGATACGGGCGGATAAGGAAGGACACCGTTTTCTTCGATGCGGAGGCAAACGTCGACCCGTCGAAGGAAATCGAGGAGGAGTCGGAAGTGAAGGCCTCTCCCCTGTTGACGAAGAACCATCCCATTGAACAGCCGAGCGTGAAGGAGACGTTCTTCCTGATGCGGTATGCCCCTTCAAGAGAGAGATTGAGGCCGAATGCGGTATTCTTCATCTCGCTGTCAAGCTTTTCGCTGTCATACTTCGATACATAGCCGTTGACAAGTTCTGCACCGATGAGGGAGGAAACGGTCAATTCCTTATTGACTTTCTTGCTGTATTTTCCCTGAGCCGTGACGTCGAATGCAATTCCGCTGTCAATCTTGCCGTCGGTATTTCCGTCCCTTGTGGCCTTGCCCTTATAGGCGATGCCGCCGCCGAGTCTCATTCCCCATGAATTTCCGAAATCACAGTCGGCAGTAAGGTTGAGCTGAACGCCGTTATTCCTGTAGACTGCTGTCTTTTCCGTTGTTGAAGACAGAATCTTTCCGGTGACGGTATGTTTGAGAATATCAAAACCCCATCCGGCCTGTGCACCTACAGTCAGGGAAGAAGAACCGGCAAAAAGCGAAACCGAGACGATTAGCGCCACGAGGGCGGTAAACAATTTCTTTTTCATCTTTATATCCTTTGTCTCAAAGACAGTTTGAATCTAATTACGTTTATCCGTCTCGTCAATCACCGTCGAAGCTTCTTCTGCGCCATCCTTCTTCGGGAACATCCTTTCCCTCACGATCCTGTCGATTTCCGCCGTGAAAGAAGGATTCTTCTCAAGGTATTCGATTGTCTTGTCCCTGCCCTGTCCTATCTTTTCTCCATTATAGGAATACCATGCTCCTGCCTTCTCGATTATTTCGTATTTTGCCGCGGCATCAAGCAGGGAGCCCATCTTCGATATTCCGCTTCCGAACATGAGGTCTATCTCGCACTTCTTGAAGGGAGGTGCTACCTTGTTCTTGACAACCTTCACCCTCACACGGTTACCCGTAAGTTCATCGGCATTCTTTCCGATTGATTCGATTCTTCTTACATCAAGCCGGACGGAGGCATAGAACTTGAGTGCATTACCGCCTGTGGTGGTTTCCGGATTACCGAACATGACACCTATTTTCATTCTTATCTGGTTGATGAAGATTATGGTCGTATTGCTCTTGCTGAGTATTCCGGTGAGTTTTCTCAGGGCCTGCGACATGAGTCTGGCCTGAAGGCCCACATGGCTGTCTCCCATGTCACCCTCAATTTCGGCCTGAGGAGTCAAGGCCGCAACCGAGTCCACAACAATTATGTCGATGGCACCGCTGCGCACAAGGCGCTCCGTTATCTCAAGAGCCTGCTCGCCGTTATCGGGCTGGCTTATCCAGAGGTCGTCGATATTGACTCCGAGATTCTTTGCATAGACAGGGTCCAGGGCATGTTCTGCATCGATGAAGGCCGCAATACCGCCCTGTTTCTGACATTCGCTTATTGCATGCAGTGCAAGTGTCGTCTTTCCGGAAGACTCGGGACCGTAGATTTCGATTATCCTTCCCTTGGGATAGCCGCCGACACCGAGAGCCTCGTCAAGAAGAATAGAACCCGAGGGAATCACATCGACATCAAGTACATCCTTGTTGTCCCCGAGTTTCATCAGTGAACCCTTTCCGAATTCCTTGTCTATCTGAAGTCTTGCCGCCTCCAGTGCTTCCCTGCGTCCGTTTGACTGTGTAGCGTCAGCATTTGTGTTTTTTGCCATATGATTACCTCTTTACTAATATAGGACGGATAATCCCCGAAAATGTCAAAACACTTTTCATTTTTCGAGAATGAATGTCTCCGGTCCGTCGTTTGTGTATCTTATCATCATGTGTGCGCCGAAAACTCCTCTTGAGACGCTGATGCCTGCGTTTTCAAGCACACTTACTGCAGCCTCATAGAATTTTTCCGCTTCCTCGCCGTTCATTGCCCTGTCGAATGAGGGCCTGTTTCCCTTTTCAAGGTTTCCCAGGAGCGTGAACTGACTGATGAGCATCACGCTTCTTGTACGTTCCATTATGGACTCACTCATTTTTCCGCTTTCCCTGCTGCGGTAAATCCTCAGCCTGAGAATCTTTTCAATAAACGGCCTGACTGCATCAGCTGTGTCTTTCCCGTCAACGCCGAAATAAACAAGGAGTCCTTCCTTCATCCGGCTTATGAGAGCTCCATCCACCGTGCACTCGGCATCAAGTACGGTCTGAATCACAGCCTTCATCTGTCACCTCGTAAATTCTGTTCATGAACTCCTCCTTGTCGGGAGCAGTGAAGAATGCAGTCCCCATGACAAGAAGCGTCACACCTGCTTCATAGAGCGCCTTTATGTTGCCCAGGTTCACTCCTCCGTCAGCCTCTATGTTGTAGCTGTAGCCCTCCTCCCTTCTCCTCATGTCAAGTTCCCGTATCTTCCTGAGTGTCTGGGGAATGAACTTCTGTCCGCCGTAGCCGGGATTGACTGTCATGACGAGGACATAGTCCACTTCATCCAGGACGGCTTCTATCTGGCTTACTGAAGTTCCGGGATTGATGGCTACTCCTGCGCTCACCCCGCCTTCCTTTATCATTGAAATGCACCTCTCCAGATGATACGTGGACTCCTGGTGGACCGTGATTATGTCACTTCCTGCCCTGATGAATGATTCTATATGATTCTCAGGCTTCTCAACCATGAGATGAGTGTCGAAGATGAGGTCGCTTTTCTTCTTCAGGTCACGCACGAACTGGCTTCCGAATGTAATCGGAGGGACAAAATGTCCGTCCATGACATCAAGGTGCACATAGTCACATCCTGCGTCGCTGATCATCCGCACGCTTCTTTCCGCACAAGAGAAGTCCGACGCCAGAATTGACGGAGAAACCGATAGCTGTTTGCCTTTCATGAATCAATTATAGGATTACGGCACTCTTTATGCTACAGGAAGAAAGTGTTTTCACATTCACTTTCCCCCCTTTCCTTTGCCGTACGTTTGTTTTTATTGTCAATATTTTGTTTGATTTTAAGAAAATTTGTAGTATATTTGAATTAACGCATAAAAGAACTTCCGAGCAGTATCTCTGCCCGGGATTTCTTTTTTTGCAAACATTATCCAGTGAAAAAGGTGTTGCCATGATTGATTTGAAAATGCTTTTGACAGATGAAAGAGGACTGGGGAAAAACCCGTACTATGCATATAAGGTCTCGTCTCTCGAGGAAATCAACTGCGCGATTCTCGCGATGAAGAAAGTGGAGACAAAGGAAAGCCTGAGACAGGATGCCATTGCAATGGAATACGAGAATCCTGATTCAATCGTGCTCTCGTTTGTTGCAGGAAGGATAAACCTCCTTCTTAACCCCCATGAGGCCCAGATAAGGCTGAACAACCTCATGAACACGTTTCATGAGAAGCGTAACTATGACTGTGCAGAATTCATTGCAAGGACGATTCTTGAGACTGCAGAAACGCCTAATCCGCTGAGGGTGCTTGGCGAGATTGCAGAAACCAGGGGAAATGAAAGCGACAAGTGGGTCTACTACGAGCGTTACGTCCGCTCAAACAGCTCCGACACCGACATCATCATCCGTGTTGCAGACAACTATGAAAAGAACGGCGACATGAAAAATGCAAGAAACTTCTACCAGAGAACGCTCAACCGTCTACTTCTTTCTCCCGATGACCAGAAGATCCGCGATACGTTCACAAAGCTTCTTGATAACGGTACAAGCGATTACTCCTTCTCCTCTACATTCCTTTCAAAACTTGGAAGGACACCGCTTGCCCTTGATATCGCAATGCTTCTCATGAAGAACCTCTATGCGGAGAAGAACGGTTTTACAGATGAGACACCCGCCCTCCGGAAAAGAAAGAACACAGAGAACATAATAGATGTCCTGAGGACGATTCTGACGATAGACAGTCAGGACGAAGGAGCAAGGGAGAGGCTGAAGAACATTCTCCATGACAGATACGGCAAGTCATCCCGCTATGAGGAGTGCTCGAAGAAGTTCGATATCCTGAAGCCTTCAAACGACCCCGTGAAATGTCTCGATGAATTTCTGAAGAACATTGCATATTCGAAGAATACCTATGTCCTTCAGAATGCAACGAAGAAGGTCGGCCTCATTACGGATGTCTCGAAGGAAGGCATGCTTACCGTCAAGTTCTCGACACGCCCGGGCGATGAAGTGAAAATCTCGGTACAGAATGCGATGCTCTCCCTGACCGCACTCTCTTCCCAGGACATCAGGGCAATCAAGAAGGGAAAGAAGACCGAGGTCATCAGACAGAAGATATTCGGGGAAGGCGGCTATGACTGGCTTCTTGTGACGATGCTTATCTCTTCTCCCAACAAATCCTGTCAGATCAGGGACATGAAGGAAGAGCTTGTGCCGTCGGTACTCAGCGAAAAGGAATGGGATGCCGTAAGCCGTCAGATCAAGGCCATTTCCCTTGTCAATCCCTATATCGACATCATAAACAAGAATACATTCCACCTGCGTGACTATCCTTCCACAAGGGAGGAACGTCTCTATGAGACATTTGTCGGCTACAGGGATTTTTCGAAGCGTGTGACTGCCATCATCGATGCCTCCGAGGATATAATCGACATCACATCGGATTCCTTCCTTGACATGGTAAGCTTCTTCTCTTCCTACCTGAAAGACGAAAAGAACCCCATTGAATCAAGGATTGAGGCACTGCTTGTAGTCGAAATGATGGGCGAAAAGAATGTTCCTGTGCAGTCTGAACTCTCATTCGGCGAGCTCTACTCTCCCCTCTCCATGAACGAGAGGAAGAACGTTTATGAGAATCTGTCATGCAAGGCGACAAAGAAGGCCTACATAGACCTTGTGGCATCAACCGACAAGAAGGCCTATGACACACTTGAGCAGATTTTCCCCGTAAACCCGACGAAGGAGCTCATGAAGAAGATGGAGAGCGTCAACAGGAAGAAGTTCGAGGAATATACATACCGCGCACTCTCCGATTACAAGAACAATCTCATAGCCTACTGTTTCTTTGTCGAGAACGGTGTTTCCCGCACAACTCTCAAGAATGCAAGAATAAGCGAAGGTGACTATGTTCTTTCCCTTCTCAACTGTCTTTCCTTCCTCTATTCATCCTATTCTGATGACAGGCAGAGAAAGGCTGTAAGGGACTCTCTTGTAAGTGACGGTTATCTCTCAAGATATCTCTCTGAAGCCGGTGAAAGCGACATAAAGAAGCTTGCTTCTCACCTTGTGTGGAATCCTGGACTGACGGAAAAGGAGAAGGAAAGCTACAAGAAGACGATTCTCTCTCGTTTTGCTTCGTTCGACTTCGGTGAAAAACCTCAGGAAGAGGAAAAACCTGTCGAAATATCCGTCATGCGTGGTGCAATGTGCACAAAGGCCTCCTTTGACAGAAAGCAGGCAGAGCTTATCGATATCAAGGAAAACCAGATTCCCTTCACTCTTCACGAAATCAAGACGGCACGTGAGCTCGGAGATCTCAGGGAAAACAGTGAATACCAGTACGCAAAGGACCATAAGGTCTTCCTGGACAGGGAATACGAGAGGCTGGCAAACGAACTGAGTTCGGTCAGGATAATGAGCATGGATGATGTTCTTGACGGGCGTGCAGGATTCGGAACAAAGGTCACATTCCTCGATCTCAAGAGCAATGAAACAAAGACCTACACCTTCTTCGGAAGATGGGAGTCGGATCCCGATAACGGAATCATCGACATCAACGCTCCGGTGGGACAGTGTCTCATCAACCACTCTGTCGGAGATGAATGTGAATTCTCGTCCGGCACTGTAAACACGACCTACCGTATTCTCTCGATAGAAAAGGTGCAGTTCTGAGAGAAAAGAAGAAAAATCGGGTCTCCGCGGTAAAAAGCGGAGGCTCCTTTTCTTGGTGTTGCCGTGTCCGCTCTTTTTAGCATCTCCACGGGCTTATTCCTGATACTTTGACTCTTGAAAAGAAACATCCTTGCGTCGATTATACTTTCGTTTTTTCTTAAAGGGCATAACGACAGGGTTTTTGCAATACTTTCCTGAATGGTCACGAAAAATAAGGAAAAGACGTCACATAAGAGATCTCCAGGATGCTCTCTTCGGATATCTGCACTTTTGGTAATCTTTACATGAAATGCAGTCTCTTCAGATGACACGTCTGCAGATACACTCCGGCCTCTCTCAAAGACGCATGAAGATGAATTTTACCGTCCTTTATGCGGATATCATTTCTTTTTCAACTTACCATAATACATCCGGCAGCCGCCATGAGTTAATTTTTCAAATATCCTCTCGTTAGAGAGCAGCAAATGGGATACAATTTTCATGTTTGTAAAATCATGACAATACATTTCTCATTCATGAATTTATAAAGGAGAAACAATGATGAATAATATTCCGTCCGTCAGACTTGGACTTGTCGGAGTCAGCAGGGACTGTTTTCCCTCCAGTCTCTCGGAAAAAAGAAGAAAGAATGTCGTAAAGGAGCTGGATAAAGCAGGAATAAGTGTCACGGAGGTTCCCTTCTCCGTTGAAAATGAAAACGATGCAATGAGCGCGCTTCAGTATTTAAGGGAAAACGAATGCAACGCGCTTGTGGTATTCCTGGGTAACTTCGGACCGGAAACTCCCGAGACAATCATTGCCTCCTCTTTTGACGGGCCCGTAATGTACTGTGCTGCGGCAGAGGAAAGCGGCGACAATATGATAAACGGACGCGGTGATGCGTATTGCGGACTTCTGAACTGCTCATATAACCTGGCACTGAGGAAAATCAGGGCATATATACCTGAAAATCCTGTCGGCACTGCAGAAGAGATTAAGAACATGATTATCGACTATATTCCGGTTGCACGTGCCATAATCGGACTGAAGAACCTCAAGATCATCTCTTTCGGTCCCAGACCTCAGGACTTCTTTGCATGCAATGCACCGATTAAGGCCCTTTATGATATCGGTGTTGAAATCGAGGAGAACAGCGAGCTGGACCTTCTCGTTTCATACCGCTCGCATCAGGGTGACGAAAGGATCAGGGCAATAACGGCCGACATGGAAAGGGAACTCGGAAAGAGCGGCAACACTTACCCTGATCTTCTTGAGAGAATGGCACAGTTTGAACTGACACTTCTCGACTGGGCAGAAGCCCACAAGGGCGCAAGGAAATACGTTGCATTTGCGAATAAGTGCTGGCCTTCCTTCCCCGAAGAATTCGGCTTTGAGCCGTGCTATGTAAATTCAAGACTTGCTTCCCGCGGTATTCCCGTCGGATGCGAAGTAGATATATACGGAGCCCTGACGGAATACATTGCAGCATGTATTACGGAAAAGCCCGTTACGATTCTCGACATCAACAACACGGTGCCGTCCGATATGTACAAAAAGGATATCGAGGGTAAATTTGCCTACTCTTCAGGCGATCTCTTCATGGGCTTCCATTGTGGAAACACACCGCTTGAATGTCTCTCCTGCGGCTCTGTAAATTATCAGATCATACAGAACAGACTGCTTGAAAACGGAAAGGAACCTGATTTCACGCGGGGTACGCTCGAAGGTGATATAAAAGCCGGGAACATAACACTTCTCCGCCTCCAGTCAAATGCCGACACATCGCTTGAAGCCTATGCAGCCCAGGGTGAAGTGCTTCCTGTAAAGACAAGATCCTTCGGCGGAATCGGAATCATCGCAGTTCCCGAAATGGCACGTTTCTACCGCCATGTACTCATAGCAAAACACTTCCCGCACCATACTGCAGTTGCATTTTCCCACATAGGACGGGCATTCTGTTCGCTTCTTGACTATCTTGGAGTGAAGGATGTGAGCACGAACAGGAAAAAAGGTGACCTTTACACGGACGAGTGTCCGTTCTGACAGGAGGATATATGGTAACGGCAGGACTGGATTTCGGAACACAGTCTGTAAAGCTTCTCATCTACGACACAGATGAAAGGAAGGTCCTTTCCCTCACTTCCCACAGCTTTGATCTCATTACGGGAGACGGAGGCGTCAGGGAGCAGAAGGCAGAGTGGTTCATCGAGGGGCTGAGAGACTGCTTCGGCAAAGTTGACGGGGAAATAAAGAGAAGAATAGATGCAATAGGAGTTTCCGGGCAGCAGCACGGCTTTGTTCCGGTTGACGCGAACGGTAACGTCCTTGCTCCCGTGAAGCTCTGGTGTGACACCTCCACTTCTTCGGAGTGTGATGAACTTACATCCCTTTACGGCACGACGGAGGATCTGATTAGGAATGTCGGAAACGCCTTTCTCCCCGGCTATACTGCAGGAAAAATATACTCCTTCAAAAAGAAGCATCCTGATCTCTACAGCAAAATGAAATATGTCATGCTTCCCCATGACTACATCAATTACTACCTTACCGGAAATGCAGTAATGGAGAGAGGAGACGCATCTGGAACGGCGCTCTACAACATCTATGAAAACTGCTGGGATGAAAGAGTCTGTGCACTTATTGATCCGCTTCTCATGACTCATCTTCCGCCTGTAAAGAAGCATACTGAAAGCATAGGATGCGTGAGAAGGGAAATTGCCGGGGAGCTCGGGCTGAGGGACAGTGTCATAGTCTCGACAGGAGGCGGAGACAACATGATGAGCGCAATCGGAACGGGATGTGTCAGGAACGGAAACGTTACGATAAGCCTGGGAACTTCCGGCACGCTCTTTGCTCTTTCAGATAAGCCTGTATCGGACAGGATGAGCAGAATTGCTGCCTTTGCCTCATCCAGCGGAGCATACCTTCCCCTTCTCTGCACAATGAACTGCACCGTTGCAAGCGAAAACATGCGTAAGCTCTTCTCTCTTGATGTGGAAGCATTCAGCGATCTTGCGTCTTCTTCTCCAATCGGTTCGGAAGGCCTGATAATGCTTCCGTTCTTCAACGGAGAGCGTGTTCCCAGCTTCCCCCGGGGTGAAGGTGTTCTTGCCGGAATGACAATGACGAATATCAAGCCATCAAATGTGGCCAGGGCAACACTTGAAGGAGTAAGCTTCGGCTTCCTTCTCGGACTTGAGGCATTCAATGAATCGGGCTTTGTTCCGGAATCGGTGACACTCACGGGAGGCGGCAGCAACAGTGCGCTGTGGCGCCAGATCATAAGTGACATGACAGCTCTCGAAGTACGCGTTCCCTCTGTCAGGGAAGCTGCCGCTTTCGGCGCTGCACTGCAGGCTCTGAGCGTATGCTCAAAGCGTGACATAAAGGAAGTTGTCGACACTTATCTTTCGTTTGACGAAGAAAAGAAAGCGGTTCCCGTTCTTAAGAACAGGGAAAAGTATCTTTCCCGCTACAGGAAGTGGAAACTTTACTGTGACACACTCTCCCCTGTTTTCAGATGAGAAGATATTATCCGGTCAAAGCGGCCGGATAATTTTCTAATGTATCTCCTTTGATTGAAGAGCTGACTGCATGGCATTAAGAAAGCAGGGCTTCCTGACGGGCAGAATGTATCCTCGGGCGGTGCAAACTATTCTTCCCTGCCGTAATAGCGTCTGAGGTATTCCCGTTTGAAGCTCAGGAACCTGTCTTCCCTGATGGCATCCTTGATTCTTTCAACAAAGTCATGCAGATACTGCAGGTTATGCTCCGTTGCAAGCATTCCTCCCAGCATCTCGTTGCATTTGACAAGATGGTGCATATACCCTCTTGAATAAACGCGGCATGCCGTACACTGACAGTTCTCCTGCAGAGGCCGTTTGTC
>CAVBWE010000030.1:0-16995 GCA_963598715.1 Sphaerochaetaceae bacterium
TGCGTTGTCTGGGGTCTTTGTAGCCTCAAGAGTCGTGGTCATGCTCTCGACAGTTGCAATTGCCTGTCCGGGGTTGAGAATCAGATTGGACTGATTCTTGTAGTCAATCGGGTTCATGTGCTTCTGTCCGTTCTCGTCAACCGTGCAGTGCATTCCGGGAGCGCCATAGTAGAAGTCATCCCACTTCGACTTGTCGCCGTATGCGTCCAGGAACTTCGTGATGGCTTCAATCCGTGCCGGGTCATCCGTATTCTTGAAACAGAGTTCATAGTTGGAACTCAGGAAGATCGGATAGCATGCCTCATAGCCGGGCGCACTGATTTTCGGAAGCACTTCCCAGTCAGCCTTTACACCTGTATTCGAGTAGACGGAGATTGCATGCTTGTAGGAAGACTGCGGTATATGATAGTAGACACCGACAATACCCGAGTCGATCTTGCCGTCCCATTTTGCCTTGGAATTGAGAAGAGTCTCGCTGTCGAGCAGTCCTTCCTTATACAGATAGGCAATGAACTCAAGGGCATCCCTCATGTTCTTCGTCACAGCAGAATATGTCAGTTCACCGTCATAGATATCCCATGCAGGCTGTCCTTCAAAGAGCACAACGCCGTACATGTTGAAGAGATAGTCCATCCATCTTGCTTCCTGTCTGCCGCCTGTCGGAATCTCATCAGCCAGACCGTTGCCGTTCGGATCCTGCGTCTTGAATGCCCTCAGGACATTCACGAACTCCTCCTGTGTCGTCGGCATATCAAGGCCGAGCTTATCAAGCCAGTCGCGACGGACAAGTGCTCCGTAACGCGCATAGCTGATTACGCTGGGTGTTCCCCAGATCCTGCCCTCTCCCGTCGGGTCATTTGCCGCAAGCATCTTCCAGACTCTCTCGGGAACGGCATCCCAGAGCTTGGTCTTCGGAAGTATATCGGTAAGGTCGAGGAGGGCGCCGTTGGCAGCAAGGCTTTCGCCGAGGTCTGCAGGATAGAAGATATCCGGAAGGTCATTGGCTGCAATACGGAGGTTGAGCTGCTCCTTGTATGTCTTTCCTCCGTTCCACTCAACGTACGGCTGCCAGAGACCGTAGCCTGTCATTTCCTTGTAGAAATTGTAGCCTACACTGTTTTTGGCCGTTTCAAGATATCCGGCATTTGATGTCCAGATTTCGAAATCGACGGGTTCTGTTCCTTCCTTTGTCTCTGAAGACTCTTTTCCGCCCTGGGCGAAAAGAGAGAAGACGCAGGCAAGAATCAGAATGAATGCGACTGTTTTCTTCATTTTTCATTTTCTCCTTTTTATGTTCTCTATTGAAACTCAGCCTTTCACGGAGCCGAGCATGGCACCTTGTGCAAAGTATTTCTGAAGCCAAGGATAGACTGCGATGACGGGAATGATTGCAAATACGATGGTTGCAGCACTCAGCGTCGCACTCGTGTAGTTTATTTCACCGACAACTCCTGCCACATCGAAGTCGGACGATCCGCTGAGGATAAGCTGGTGTATCCTCATCTGAAGCGGGAACAGGGCAGATCTGTTGATGAACATCGCAGGATTCTTGTACTGGTTCCAGAGGCTTACTCCGTAGAAGAGTCCGACGGAAACGATTGAAGCCTTGGAAGACGGAAGTACAACCCGGAAGAGTGTTCCGAATATCGAGCATCCGTCAATGGTGGCAGCTTCTTCGATTTCACGGGGAAACTGCTTGAATGACGTACGCATGATAGCCATATTGTAGGCCGAGAGGATGAAAGGCAGGATAAGCACCCAGTAGTTGTTGCAGAGCCCGTAGCCCCTGAGAACGAGGAAGTTCGGAACTATCGGAGCCTTGAAGATCATGGTTCCGACAACATAAATCATCAGGATCCTCGCGAGGGCGAACTCTCTCTTAGAGAGGGGGTATGCCGTGATGATCGTCAAAGCCAGGGAAAGGAATACTCCTATGATGGTGGAGGAAAGCGAAATCAGGGCAGAACGCCAGAGACCCGAGTCGCAGATTATGTATTTCCATGAATCAAGGGTCAATCCCACGGGAAAGAGTGTGACAGAGCCCTTGTCAACGGCCCATTTGGAACTCAGGGAAAGGGCAATCACATTCAATAGCGGTATGATTGCAATAATGGCGATTATTATCATTATTACCGTTACTATGCACGTATACAGCCTGTCATTGAAAGATGTCTTCATTACCAGAGTCCTCCGTCATCAGTTGCCCTGTTCGCAATCCTGTTGAATACCGTGACCAGTATGAGTCCTACGACAGCCTGGAAGACGCCCACGGCCGTTGTGCTTGAATACTGACCGTTCAGGATACCGACACGGTAGACGTATGTATCAAAGACATCGCCCACGGTCTGCGTCATCGGAGTCAGCAGGTTGTAGTTCTGCTCAAAGCCGATTTCGAGGAACTTTCCGATTCCGAGGAGGAACAGCGTCAGCATTGTCGGAACGAGCATGGGGAGAGTGATGTTGATCATGCGCTGAAAGCGTGAAGCACCGTCTATTTCTGCCGCTTCGTAGATTCCCGGATCGATGCCGGAGAGTGCGGCAAGGTAAACAACCGTACCCCATCCCGCTTCCTTCCAGATGGATGAGAAGATGTAAATCGGAACGAACCAGGATTCCTTCTGCATTGCCAGGACAGTATCCATTCCGAGGGCATTTCTGATTACATTGAAAAGACCGCCGACGCCGAATACATCGAAAATCAGGCTTCCGACAATTACCCATGAAAGGAAATGGGGAATATATACTGCCGTCTGCACGGCTTTCTTGAGTCTGTAATGCCTTATGTCGTTTATCATCAGCGACAGGATTACGGGCACGGGGAAAATCAGGATTGTCTTTATGAGGCCGTAAAGCATCGTATTGGCAAGAATCCTGAGAAAATCAGGATACCTGAAAAGATTACGGAAGTTTTCCAGTCCGACCCACGGGCTCTTCAGGATACCCTTGAAAACCGAATATTTCTGGAATGCGATGATGCTTCCCATCATCGGAATGTAATTGAAGAACAGCAGATACAGAACACCTGGCAGTACAAGAACATAATACGGCCAGTACCTCATGAAGTTGGCCTTGAGGGAAACCTTCCTGACAGCCGTATCCGGTTCCTTTTGTTTTCTTTTCACGAGCAGTCACCTCTCCGATTGTATGTTTATATTTTTCTGCTCCTCAGGGAAAACGACAGTGGCATTCTTCTGTTTTTCTCTGTATTTCTTCGGTTTCCGAATCAGAAGAAAAGCCGGACAGACTCCGGCTCAGGGCAACTGCCTTTTTGTGAACATGGCTTTTTCCGTTATCCGGTTCACGAATTCCCCCGACTTTCTGTAAGCCTCGATGTTCCTCAATATGAACTCAAGCATCTTCTCGTCCTTATCAGGCTGGCTGGGAGTCAGATGCGGTGTGATGATTACGTTTTCAAGTCCCCAGAGAGGGCTTTGAGGAGGAAGGGGTTCGGTTTCGAATGTATCAAGCCCTGCTGCGTGAATCCAGCCGTCCCTGAGGGCGCATGCAAGGAGCGTCTCATCAATCAGGGCTCCCCTGCCCATATTGACCAGGATGGCACTCTTCTTCATCGCCCTCAGTTCATCCTCTCCGATCAGATGATATGTCTCGTCATTGAGTTCTATGCAGAGAACGACATAGTCACAGCGCTGAAGCATCGCCTTCAGGTCATCACCGCGCTGTGAGGAGAAGACCTCATCGATATTCTCCGGTCTTTGAGTGCCCCGCCTGTAACCCAGGGTCTTCATATCGAAGGTCCTGGCGATTCTTGCAGTCTCGAGTCCTGTATTGCCCAGCCCGACAATACCGAGTGTCTTTCCGTACAGCCCGGTCTTCAGCGGGTACATGTCCTGCTGACTCCACAACCTTCTTTCCTGACGCCGGAAGGCTTCCGGAAAATTGTATGTCAGGGCAAGCATGAAGGCGAATGAATGCTCGGCAAGAGCCTTCGCGCTTCTTCCCCTGGCAGAAGTAAGGATAATGTTCCTCTCAAAGAACTCCGGACAGATCGTCTTCTCGACGCCGGCATGGGAGCAGTGCATCCATTTCAGCTTCCTGAAGCAGGAGACCGGAATGGGACAGTCCGAATTGAGTATCGCAACATCGACATCACCGCATATCTTCTTCATCGTCTCACCGTCACGCGGTTCACAGCTGACTATTTCCGTGCCACTGAGGGCGTCTAGGAGCTTCTTCATATTCTCCGGCTTGAGCTGAACAGTCACAAGGGCCTTCCTGATTTCAGGCATTTTTCCCTCCTCTGATGAACTCATATGTCCTGCGGCAGACTATTATTTCCTCGTCGGTCGGAATCACCATGACAGTGACAGGACTCCCGGGAGCAGAGATGACACGGCTTCCCGAGAGGTTCTTCTCATCATCGAGAATAACCCCGAGAGAAGACAATGAGGAGCACACCTTCTTTCTGACAAGAGGCGAATGCTCCCCTATTCCGGCAGTGAATACAAGATAATCCAGTCCGCCGAGGTCCGGATAGAATGCCCCTACTGCATGAACTATGCCGTTTACATAGACGTCAATCGCAAGCTGTGCCCGGGCGTTTCCCTTCCCGGCTTCCTCCTCCACATAGCGCATGTCGCCGCTGACACCGGAAATTCCCCTGAGACCGCCGTTCGTGATGAGGCTGTCATGAACTTCGTCGCGTGAGAGTCCCTGGTCTTCCAGATAATAGACAAGTGTAGGATCCATGTCGCCGACACGGTTGGCATGTATGAGTCCCGTCTCCAGCGACATTCCGAAGGAGGTGTCCATGCTCCTTCCGTTCAGGATGGCACATACCGAGCCGCTTCCGCCCAGATGACAGGAAACTGCGCGGTATTCGCGGCGCTCTTCATTGAGCACGGAAGCTATGTAGCTGTGAGAGGCACCGTGAAAGCCCAGACGCTGGACGCCGTACTTCTCATACCACTCATACGGGATACCGTACATTTTCCTTTCCTGCGGAATCGTTGTATGAAACGCAGTTTCGAAAGCCCCGACCATCACGGCTGACGGAAGCACTTCCTTCATGGCGGCAATGCTTTCCAGGTAGGCCCTGTTATGGACAGGAGCAAGGCTGAGCCATGCCCTCATGCCGTCAAGTACATCCTGCGAGAGCTCGTGTATTCCGTAGAATCCCCTGGCAAGAACTGTCTTGTAACCTACCGCTGCAATTTCCCCAATTGAGGAAAGAACCCCGTTATCCCGGCCGGTAAGGCAGCGCAGGAACATCTCGATTCCGCTTCTGTAATCAGGAATATTCTGTCCTTTCAGCTCCAGGGACATCTGTTTTACCCTGTTCTGATATCTGAAAAGGGCATCATCCGCGGAACCGACCCTCTCGACTGCACCTGTGGCAAGTATCCTCTCCTCAGGCATTTCATATACCTTGAACTTGAGGGAAGTTGAGCCTGCATTGCATACCATGACAGTCATCAGTCGAGTCCTCCCATTATTTCAAGCAGCCTCTGCATGTCACGGTCTCCTCCCGCCGGGGGTATCCAGTCAACCTGCACCGTATTGAAACCCTGCTTCTCCAGCGCTTCGGAGAATATGGCGGGACCGACATTCATTATCTTCAGTTCACTTCTGAAAAGCTCCAGTATCTTTGCACTGTCCATCATGCACGCTCCTTGAGAATCCTGATTATTTCCGCTGCTATGAGGGATGCCTCATTGTTCGTCTTTGCCACGATGACTCCTGCGTCAAGAAGTTTCTTCTCCTGTTCCTTCTTGTTCTGGAAATCGGCATCCGTACCGAGAACCGTTGCGACGAAAGCAAGCTTCCGGCCTCCGTCCAGGGCATCCGCCATCGCCTTCTTCACATCGTCGATGACATAGCCGACAGGATCCATGTGTCCCGGAGGTGTCAGGATGAAATCGAGGATGATGACGGCGACAGCGCTGTCGGCTGCCTCCCGGAGAATATACGGCTTTCTGATGCCGGGGTCTATTGCAGGGTGAGGCCGTCCCTGTGTAAACTCCTCCTCCCCGTAATCCACGGCAGTATTCTCAACGCTCTCTGTAGAAACCGCAAGTTTCAGTTCCGGTCTCAGCGGAGCATTGGAATGAATCGGGCCTATCACCTTCTCCATTGTCCTCATGGCCTCATCAAGGTATGTTCCTCCCGTGTACATTCCCCTTACATATTTCTGTCCGGGAGACATTCCCCTTACGGCTTCAAGTGCGATTTCATGGATTTCTTCCGGGCTCCTGAGCCTGTATTCCTTCCCTATGAGGGAAAGGGCCTTCTCTGCACAGTCATCAAGGTTCCCGGCCCAGATTCCGCCGTGTCTCTCCACCGTTTCACGCTCACATCCCATGAAGAAGACGACAACAGGTTTCGTGCATTTCTCTATACGGGAGAAAAGAGGATCAAGGACAGAGGGGGCGGGCTTACGGGAGATGAGAATGATATATTCCGTCTCCGGATCCCTGTCGAGGGCATCAAGACCCATAAGCATCATTATTCCGCCGACCTCCTGCTTGAGGTCATTGCCTCCCGTTCCGATTGTCTGGCTTACGCCGCTTCCGCATTCATGCAGTATTGCCGCAACATGCTGGATTCCCGTTCCCGATGCCCCGCAGATACCGAAGGGACCGCGGTTGTTTATGGACGCCAGTACCAGTGCCGAGCCGTTTATATTGGCAACGCCGCAGTCCGGTCCCATGCACAGCAGTCCCTTCTCCCTCGCCTTTTCCTTCATCTTTCTCTCGTCCGCGAGAGGAACATTATTGGAGAAGACAACGCAGTGCATTCCCATATCAAGGGCCTTCATGACTTCGGAGAGGGCATATTCACCGGGGACGGCAATCGAACAGAGATTGCAGCCGGGATTGTCGGCAAAGGCGTCCCGTGATGTATGATAGGCCTTCTTTCCGCCTTGAGCTCCGGAAGGAAGTTGCTTTTCGATTTCGGCCACTGCATCATCGAATGCTTCCTTGCCGGAACATCTGGCAACAATGACGAAATCCGATTCCCGGAGGTTTCCGATTTCTTCCGTAAGCATTCCCGACTCCTTCAGAGACTCCTTGAATGAAGCGGTGGCCATCCCGACAAATCCGATTTCGATTTCGCTGCAGTCATTGAGAACCCCCATCATGAACAGCGTTTCCAGGGAATCCACATATCTGTTTTTTTCGATTCTTGAAAAAATAGCCATAATCACTCCTTTATGATTCCCATATCTTCTGCAATACCCGTGAGGGCTTTCTTGAAGCATTCCATCGGCAGCTCCGCCGCTCCTGCTCCGGCCTGACCGCCGCTCTTGAGCCCGGAACCTCCATGACTCACGGGAAGGACGCTGTAGCCTACGACCTTCCTGACATCAACGCCCACAGGCATGCCCCGGTATCCGGCCCAGGGCACAGGGGCGAACATATGCTCTCCCAGCGATACTTTCCTTGCCCTCCGGGTTCTTTCTTCGGCATCCTCGAATGATGCTCCTGTAAGCTTCATGTACATGGGGCCTGCAATAGCCGTCATTCCCCCGAATCCGTACACCTCCGTAATGCAGCTGTCCCCCATGTAGCGGAGCATATCCGATTTCCTGTACTGAGGCTTCAGCATCGTTCCCTCGATGTACGGAGCCTGTGTCGTGTACCACCTGTTTCCCGTACCTGCAACCTGAATGCCGAAATCCTCTCCGTTTCCGCCCATACCTGTCATGACCGTCGAATTCCTTATCTTCTTTGCAGACGAAATGACGGCAGCCGCTGAAGCCATGACGGGATTGAGGAAGAATCTGTCATTTGCAAGAAAAGCTTTCATGACATCCTTCGGTGCATCGATATCGAGAAGGTACGGAGCAAGCGTAAGGGCAAGGCACATTGATCCTGCAGGCTGTCTGTTGTGGTTCTCATCACCCATTCCGGCCGTTCTGGAAAGAATGCCGATCACGTCTATTCCTCCGCTTTTCCTTACGGCCTGACCGAGCCAGCTGCAATACTCCTCGAAGGCCCGGAGATCCTCTTCAACTTCATCATCATAGAGCCCCCACCTCAGAACTTTCGGCTTCGGCCCCGGGTGAGGCGTGCTGAATCCCCTTCCGCCGCTGTATCTGTCTTCGACGACAATGACTGGCATCGAGGCACTGAGCGTCATGGCAGCGGCACAGCCGCAGCTGTAATCCTGAGCCGGCGCGATTTCGATTTCTCCGGAAAGGACCTTTTCCCATGCCTCCTGAGTATTCTCTGCCAGATGTTCATGCACGGCAGCCCCGCAGATTGAATTCTTCAGGGGAAATACGATTTTCTCCTTTTCAATCGGAGGACCGGGATGGAGAATAAGATTCTTCTTCATACCGGGAACAGCGTCCAGGGCCCTCTGAACATCCGTCCAGACGGGACGTCCGTTGAGAAGGATGTCCATCACACGGCTGTTCGCTTCATTGATCGTCTCTTCAATTGTCATACATACTCCTTAAAACCGGACAAGAAGCGCAGTCAGTTTTTTCAGCTCCCCGACCGTAAAAAAGATTCTTCCATCACTGAAACGGAACGGAACTGACTCTCCCGTCTCGATATCCACTATGTCAGCCGGAATTTCACCGGACGGAACCGACAGTCTGATGTCCCTCACGGGAACCGGTTCATAATACGACGACGCAAAGCAGCCCGATGTGTTCACAAGGTGCACGAGCATCGTGCGGTTCATCCCGCTTCTTCCGACGGTTACCTCGACCATCGGCGTAAACGGTTCCGCTTCCACAGACCGTACGGATGTCCCGTTCAATACCAGGTCGGAAAGAAAGTGCACGGTACTGAGATAGCCGTCAAGGAAGATGTTCTTTCCGGGATTCCATGGAATGTAGATTGCCTTTCCCTTTCCATGGCTCCTTACAACATAACCCGGCTCATCCGACTCAACCGTAAAGTAACAGCGTTCAGGAGGTCCGAAGGGATGCGGAGGAATAAGGGAAAGATGCCTTTCAGTTCCTTCGGGATAGCTGCACGAAGCGTAGTCATCTCCGTAATAGAGAACATCGGTATCCGCAAGGGACGGCAGCACGGCCCTGTCCTCCTGATGGATACGCAGCATCCCCGATATCTGGTTCTTGCGTACCTCTGAGACCGAGATGCCGCCCAGTGATCTGTACGGAATGCAGTCATACAGACGGTAGTTTCCGTCATAGAACTCACCGGCACCCGAAACAATGAGAGTTCCGCCGCGGGAGACGAACTCATCAAGTTTCTTCGCCAGGTTTTCAGGAACCTTCATGAGGGAAGGCACGACAATCAGTCTGAAAGAAGAAAGATCCGTATCTTCATCTATAACCCCGGGAGAGACCTCTCCGAACGGGATATGGCTCTCCGTAAGGACACGTATCCACCCCTTTGCCTCATCATTCAGCTGATCGTTGCCGCCGTTGCGGATTATGAGGGCTTCGGAGTACAGCTTCATGCCGCGGTAGATATTCTCATGCCTTTTCATATAGGCGAAACGGTCCCTGACGACGCTGTAGCTGGTACGGTCCAGATGATTATCGAGGCGCCCCATGATGTAGTAATCAAGGCCGCAGAAGTTTGCTATGTCCTGATTGAACCTCAGCTCCATGCGTTCGGCCCCCACCGAATTATGCCGGTACAGGAAACCGATGAAATCAACGGAAGCATTCGTGATGAGGGGACTTCCTTCAACCGAACTGCCGCCGCGTGCAACGGAAGACGACTGGTAGGGCCATGAGGCCCTTTCCCGGCGGTATTCCGTCTTTGACTCCGTTCTTATGAAATCATCGCCGCCGATGAGGATATCGGGACGGATGCTCCGGATGAGGGAACGGAGCCTCCCGTTCGTTTCCGAGACAATCCTGTCCTGAAAGGACCTGTATGTCCGGAATACCGGATCCGACATGTCTTCCTTCAGGGGAAGCTCAAGACCGGAGAAGGCAAGGAATTTCTCCCTGCAGCTCCTGCAGTGACAGATTCCGTGATAGTTATAGCTGTAATCAACAGTCTTGAAACCGCCCATATTGAAGAAGACACCGTCGACATCAAGAAGAGTCAGAACCTCCTTCATTATCTCGAAGGATTTCTTCTGACCGAAGTCTCCCGATATGCACATATGAACATCACCGTTGTAGTTTATGATGTTGCCGTCACTGTCTCTGTAGGCCCAGTCCGGATGCCTCAGGTACACTTCCTCCCGGGCCTTGGAGAAATCCATCCTGGCAATGACCTTTATGCCGTTGCTGTGGCACTCTCCGATAATCTCCTTGAGAGAGGAACCCGTAAGATAGGAACATACAGTGTGATCTTCGACAAGACTGGGATAGCTTGCGAGGATACCGCCGGTATTCAGGAGCACTGCAGTGGCATTGAAATCCAGCAGATCCCTTACGAACCGGTGTGCATCCATATCGGCCATGTCGGTTTCCCGGAGATTCGTCTGAATCATTCGCCAGGGATAATCTTTCCACCATTTCTTCATATTCACTCTCCGTTTCCGGCTTCTGCCGGAGAATAGAAACCACGCTTTCTTCCATCGAACATCATGTCTCCGGCAAGAAAGAACCTGCCTTCAAGTTCAGGCTTATCCGAAGAACTTCCGACCTGAATGGAGAACCAGCCCTTCTCTGCCATGAATTTTCCGTCATTCACGGAAAAAGCCAGCTGGCTGTAGCGGATGAAGGCCTTCACCCGTTTTCTCTCCCCGCTTTCAAGCGTTATCCGGCCGAAGCCGACAAGCTCCCTGACGCGCCTGAGGAATCTGCAATGCTCGTCTGAGGCATAGATCTGCACGATTTCCGTTCCTTTTCTCATTCCCGTATTTTCCAGGATGAAACTGATACCGATTCCGTCTTCCTCTTCTTCAATCTGAAGTTCCGAGTAGGCATAGGACGTGTAGCTCAGACCGTGTCCGAATGCAAAAAGAGGTTCATGCGGGCAGTCCACGTAGCTTCCGGGAACACCGATTGACGTATACGGCGTAAATGAGGAGCCGTTCATCGGATCGTACGAAAGCGGAATCTGGCCGGAACGCGAGAGGACGGAAACCGGATATTTTCCCGAAGGATTCACATCGCCGGAAAGAATTTTCGTGATTGCCCGAGCACCGTAGCAGGACGGACTCCATGCCTCTATGAGGGCATCCAGGCATTCCAGCGCATCTCCCGATGCCGGTCTGCCGTCGATGTGGATGCCTATGATCTTCTTCCCCATCGCACTGATTCTTCTCACCAGATTCTGCTGAACCTGAGGTATTGTGATGTCAGAGGCGTCATTGCCTTCGCCCATCGTGGCGATACGGCGGGTTCCGTACTTTCCGCCCAGCGTCATTATCACAAGGTCACACCGGGCAGAGAGTGAGAGAGCTTCATCAATGTAGCTGCTGTCGCTGCCGGCCGGATCATACCCGTAGGCATATTCAAACGCACAGCCGGGATAGCGGATCTTCAGTTCCTCGAGTAGAGTCGTACAGTCCGGATGAATATGCTTCAGTATTTCCCGGTAGTCTTCCTCACTGCTTCTGAAGACGGGAGACCCGGGATAGGTTTCACAGTCCCTTCCTTCTGCCATCCTCTCTTTTTCATGACGGAGGGCATAATTGCCTTCGACAAAGCTGTAATGGGTATAGCCGCCGAAGAAGTAACGTGCGTCCGATGCATGACAGCCGATGACGGCAATTCTTTCCGGAGCATTCTCCAGTGGAAGAATCCCGTTGTTTTTGACAAGAATCATCGATTCCTCTGTACATTTTTCTGCACTCTCACGGTCCCCGTCATGATAATAAAGCGAAGAGAATGAACTGCCTTCCATGGCAAAGGGATGTTCAAAGAGTCCCATCCGGAACTTTGCTTCCAGGATATTGAGAACAGCCCTGTCAAGAACTTCAGTTCCTCGCTCGCCTGAGCGGAACTGCTCTTCAAGGGTATCACTGAAGGCCTTCCTGAACGGAGTTTCAACGTCCATGCCTGCCAGAAGCGAGGCATAGGCAGCATCTTCCATCGTCTCGAAAAGACGGTTGCGTTCAAAGAGCTTGCTGATGGCGGTATAATCGGAGGTACAAAGGCCGTCAAAGCCCATCTCGTCACGCAGTATTTCAGTCAGAATATGACGGGAGGCAGAAACTCCCTCTCCGTTAACCGGCGTATAGCAGGGCATGATGCCCCTGAGTCCTGACTCGGTGATTGCACACTGAAACGGCTTGAGATGAATTTCCCTGTAAGTTCTTCCGGAAACTTCGAATGAACTGGATTCTATTCCTCCTGCACTGCCCTGAAAGCCGGCAAAGTGCTTTGCACAGGCTTCTACACTGGCATCCGCTCCATGATCTTCCTGGATTCCCCTGACATATGCTGCACCCATGGCGCTGACGAGCGTCGGGTCCTCTCCATAGCTTTCAGCCATCCGGCCGTTACGCGGATCGCGGGCAATATCGAGGACAGGGGCAAGAACCTGAGTAACTCCAAGGGCACCGGCCTGGCGGCCTGCCGTTTCGCCGATCTTTTCCTCCATCAGAGGATCGAATGAGGAGGCTCTTGCAATGGCGCACGGAAACTGAACTCCGTCCTGCACCGTCACTCCGCAGATTCCCTCCAGATGCATGATTGCGGGAATGTGATGAGGGCTTTTCTCCATTATGAGCTTCTGCCATTTATGCTGGAAAAGGATTGCCTGCTCCACACTGGGGAACATGCGCATATAAGTGGCGGAAACCATACCGGCCCCGTATCTGTAATTTTCTTCGAAAAGACTTTCATCAGACGGAAGAAGACGGGGCCAGAAACAGACTGTCTGACCCATCTTCTCTTCCAGGGTAAGACGTGACAGGAGATCCCGTGCCCTATCCTCAGGATCTCTTGTGCTGTCAAGATATGTCTCCATAGTATCCGGTCCCCCCTTCTGACAAATAATTCTCTTTTTTAATGGTTTCATTTACTTTTCATCCGCAGAAGTGGCAATCTTCGGCTTTTTCCGGACTTTTTTCGGTTATCATGATGAACCTGTACCCGGGGGCATTTCCTTTCCCAGACAATACAAGAAAATATAACCGCGCATGCTGACGGCATGAATGTCCGGAGCATTCCCTTCAGGACAGGGCAAGTGCGGAAATCTCCATGCCCCGGGTCCGGAAGGGGTGCCGGCGTCAGACTTTCTCCGGTCGACGGAGTGACGCTCCGTACCGTTTTCAGTTCATACCGGAACGCAGACAGGCACAGAAGTGATTGTCTTCCACCCTGTCCAGAGAAGGTACGCTCTGAGAGCAGCCGGCTGTACTATAGGGACAGCGGGTATGGAAATTACAGCCCTCAGGGACATTGAGAACACTCGGGATCTCACCATTGAGAAGCTTGAAATCACGCTTTCTGTCCTTTTCCGGATCGGGAATGGGAATTGCGGAAAAAAGCATCTGGGTATACGGGTGCCGGGCATTGGAATAGATTTTCTCCCAGTCTCCATATTCAAGAATCCTTCCCAGGTACATTACTGCGATATTGTCGCAGACATGACGCACAACGGAAAGATCGTGAGCAATGAAGATGATTGTCAGCCCCAGTTCGCTCTGCAGTTTTTCCAGGAGATTCAAAACCTGTGCCTGAATCGAAACATCCAGAGCTGAAACAGGTTCATCACATACAATGATTTCCGGCCTGCTGGCAAGTGCTCTGGCAATACCTATTCTCTGACGCTGTCCGCCTGAGAGCTCATGAGGGAACCGGTCCTTCATTGACGGGTCCAGTCCCACCAGTGAAAACAGACGGTCGACTTCCTTCTCGTACTCCTGTCTGGAATGAACGGATCCGTTATTCAGAAGGGGCTGTCCGACAATATAACCTATTTTCTTTCTCGGGTTCAGGGAACCGTACGGATCCTGGAAGACAAACTGAATCTTCTGTCTGAGGTCCTTCAGCTCCTTTTCCGGCAGTCCCGCTATGTCACGGCCGTCAAAGATGATCTGACCGGAGGTAGGCTTATAGAGCCGCATGATGCATTTCGCCAGAGTCGTTTTCCCGCACCCGGATTCCCCGACAAGGCCTATGCTCGAGCCTTTCCTTATCGAAAGGGTAATTCCGTTGAGGGCTTTGTTTTCTCCTATCCTTCTTTTGAATACGCCGCCTGAATAGACAGGGAAGAACATCTTGAGATCCCTGATTTCAATGATTGCAGAGTCATCCTTATTTGCGTTCCTGCTCTTCGGCTCACCTTCAGGCACTGACCTGTCCACATCAGTTCTGATGCATGAGACATAGTGACCGTCTTCTATTTCCCTTAAGGCGGGAACAGCGGCAAGAGAAGAGCAGCTTTCGCATTTCTGCGTACACCGCGCATAGAAGGCACATCCCCTGAGAGGCTCCGTGATGGTTCTGGCAGATCCGTCAATCGGCACAAGCTTCCTGTCCTTGTCATCCGTAAGAGACGGAATTGAATGCAGCAGGCCGATGGTATACGGATGAGACGGGTTCCGGAATATATCAAAGATACTGCCGGACTCGACAACCGTACCGCCATACATGACGTAAATCCTGTCTGCATAGCGTGCAACAATCCCAAGATTGTGCGTAATGATGATAAGGGAAGTATTGGTCCTGTGCACTATATCCCTCAGAAGTTCCAGAATCTGAGCCTGTATGGTGACATCGAGAGCAGTTGTCGCTTCATCAGCTATCAGCAGATCGGGATTCGATGCCATTGCAATGGCAATCATGATCCGCTGGCACATTCCTCCGGAGAACTGATGAGGATAACTTGAGAGTCGCTTTCCGGCATCGGGAATACGGACCAGTTCAAGAAGTTCCACAGCCTTCTTCTCCGCCTCTTCGCTGCTGATTTTCTGATGCAGCATGATTGCTTCCGTAATCTGTTTCCCGATGGGCATGACAGGATTGAGCGAGGACATAGGCTCCTGAAAGATCATTGCGATCTTTGCTCCTCTGATGCGGCGCATTTCACTGCTGCTGTTCTTCAGCTCCGTAATATCCCTGCCGTCCAGGACCACCGAACCGTGCACGATCTTTCCCTGCGGCTGCGGCAGCAGGTGCATGGTACTCAGCTGGGTAACGGATTTGCCGCTTCCCGATTCCCCGACAAAACCGACAATCTCTCCCCTTTTCACATGATAGGAAACCCCATTGACCGGATAGACAGTGGAATGCTTCATCTGAAACTCGACAAAGAGGTCACTGACATCAATGATAGAATCTGAATCTTTCATGAATTCCTCCTTTAAATGCTCTTGCTGATTCTCGGGTCAAGCGCATCACGCAGACCGTCACCGAACATATTGAAGGCCAGGACGACGAGGACGATTGCCAGACCCGGGTATACAGAGAGATAGGGGAAGACCCTGATCAGGGCAAAGCCGGACTCAACCATGGATCCCCAGGCTGCATTAGGCGGCTGTACACCGCAGCCGATGAAACTCAACGAGGATTCCGTAATGATGGAACCGCCGAGATTCGTAGTGGCATAGACAATCAGGGGGGAAATGCAGTTGGGCAGAATCTCGGAAAAGAGAATCTTTATTTTTTTCGTTCCGATGATGATCTGCGCACTGACATAGTCACTGTTCCTGGCACTGAGGACCTGACCCCGTATCAGTCTGATGTAGCCGGGGACCGAGGACAGTCCGATAGCCATCATCAGGGCGAAGGTTCCGCGGCCCAGTGCAAAGGTAAGCGTCATTGCCAGCGCAATTTTCGGTATACAGAGCAGGGCATCCGTAACACGCATGATCAGCATGTCGACAAATCCTCCGTAATAACCGGCTATCAGTCCGAACACGCAGCCGATGAATCCTGCAACGAATACGGATACGAAGGCTATCTCCAGAGTGACCCGGCTTCCTACGATGATCCGGCTGAGGATATCACGGCCGTTCTCATCGGTACCGAGAAGGTGTTCAGCGCAGGGCTTGACCATCCTGGAAGTCAGATTGATTTCATTCGGATCGTATGGAGCAATCTGATAGCAGAAGACAGCGGTCAGAACAAAAGCCACAATAATGATGAAGGCTATGAGGGAAACCTTCCTTGAGAGCATAACCCGCATGAATTTCTTGAAACTGTTCATATTTACCTCGCAGTTCTGATTCTCGGATCTACAACACCGTAGAGAATATCGATTATGAAAGTGATGATAACGACAGCAATGGACATGACGACAGCACCGCCGAGCATGACATCCGTATCCTGGTTCAGGATAGCGTTGATCATCACCGTGCCCATTCCGGGAATTCCGAAGATGCTTTCGGAAATCATTGCTCCGGCAAAGCAGATGTTCAGACGGAGGCCGAGCATGGTCAGAATCGGAGTCAGTGCATTTCTCAGGACATGCCGGATGATGACAACGGTTTCCTTCTGACCTTTGCTTCTGGCCGTGCGTACATAATCCTGATTCAGCGTCTCGAGCATGGAGGATCGTGTCTGCCTCGTAATCGCCGCTATTGTCGGCAGCATCAGGACAAGGACTGGAAGAATCATCAGGCGTACGGCTTTTGAAAAGTTCTCGGAAAGAGATACATACCCCTGTACAGGAAGCCATCTGAGCTTTACGGAGAAGAGAAGAATAAGCATGATTGCAATCCAGAAGCCGGGGGCAGCATTACCGATGTTTGCAAGCACGGATATCAGGTTGTCGGCAAAACGTCCGCGACTGATGGCTGCAATGATGCCGAGAACGACCCCGATTACCGCCCCGATCAGAAGTGCCGGAATCGTAAAGCTTAAGGTAATTGAAAGAGCATGACTGACTTTCCTTGCCACCGGCTCGCGGGTTTTGAGAGAGATTCCCAGGTCGCCGCGTACAGCCTTTGACAGCCAGGAACCGTATCGCTCCAGGGGAGACTTGTCCAGCCCCAGCTGTTCCCTGATCTGCATGGCTTCCTCATCGGTTGCATCTTCAGGAATGATAGAGGCCGATATGTCACCCGGCAGGATTTCAATGATTGTAAAGATTATGACGCTGACCAGGAAGACAACGAAGAGAGACTGTCCGAATTTTCCTAGAATATACTTAAGCATGGGGTTCTCCAATCGGAATACTACGGGGCAGGCTTATT
>CAVBWE010000031.1:0-5435 GCA_963598715.1 Sphaerochaetaceae bacterium
GAACCCTGAAGATTTGTCATAACTGTACATCTCCTGTCTTTTTTCCGACAATATATCACTCTGCAGGAGAGGAAACCTGATGACAGTATCCTTTGTAACTTTTGTTACATCAACACGTTGAAGCTGTCCGTTGTCCCCATTTGGCGAACCCGCTTTCCCGATGGATCCGTCTGCGTTTTCCAGGATGCATTCCGGCTCATGGAAAAATCCTTTCAGCAATAAGGCTGCATATACGGCGACATTGAAAAGCAGGGATTGAGAAAGGAAAAGATTAAATTCTGATTGTGCCCGGCCGTATCAGAAAAGCTTCCCGGTATACGTCCAAGCTCTTGTTTTTACTGCCTTGAGGGCGGAAACGGACAGAAATTGTAAAATACCGTTTTTTCCGGTTGAATTTGTCCGGATGAATTCCCTATTCTAGTTATGACGCACTTTTCATGATGCGGAAATTCTGAAAATCCCAAATGTTTTACCCGGTGTTCATGAAGAGAGTACGTCACAAAAAAGGAGATACTTACATATGGGTGCTAAGTCCGGTATCAAGCCAGGCGTCATGTCGGCGTTCCTGACTCCGTTCAATGAAGATGGATCAGTAAAGGTTTCAGCAATAAGCGAGCTTGTTGATTTCCATATCGAAAGCGGCCTGAACGGCCTTTATCTCTGTGGCAGCACAGGAGAGGGGATGGCCATGAGCGAGGAAGAGCGTATGCTCGTCACGGAAACCGTTACAAAGGCTGTGGCAGGAAGATGTCAGGTTATCGTGCACGTCGGTGCTACCGATACGGATACTGCCGTAAGACTTGCAAAGCACGCAAAAGCTGCCGGCGCAACGGGACTCTCTTCCGTTCCTCCCTACTACTACAAGCATCATAAGGATTTCATCTATGATTACTATGAGGCTGTCTCCAATGCAACGGACCTTCCTTTCCTGGCATATCACATGCCGGCATTCGGAATCGGGCTGTCATTCGATTTCCTTACCGATCTGATGAAACTTCCGAACATGGCCGGAATGAAGTACACGGATGACAATCTTGAGATCCTCAGGAAATTCAAGGACCTTCTTCCTGACCGCATAGTATTCATGGGGCATGACGCAATGCTTCTGAGCAGCCTTGTTCTCGGATCTGACGGGGGAATCGGCGGATTTCCGAATGTGCTTCCGAAGGAATCCGTAAGCATCTTCAACAGATACATGGCCGGTGATTTCGAGGGCGCACGTGCCGAAGAATGGAGAACAATCAGATTCATCACGATTATCAAGAAATACATGACTTCTGCCCTTCAGGCTCCTCTGAAGGGGATTCTGAAGGAACTCGGAGTTGATGTGGGAGTTCCAAGACGCCCGGTAAGGCCGATTACGGAGGATGCAAGGACGGCAATGATCAGGGAATTGAGAGAAGCAGGATTCTTTGATAATTACAGATGATTCCGGGCTTTGACGGCTCCGGGGACTGCATTTGACCTGCAGGCACTCCGGAGAAGCGGAGGGGGATAATCAGGCGAAGGGAACTGTCTTCAAGAAGACGGGGCAGTTCTGACGCGGTCCCTGATGCCATAGCTTGTTTCCGAATCGGGAATACGGGCAGGCAGAGGGAATTGCACTTCGGTTTTTGTCGTATATGTGCATGAAGACTGCACATGGATATACGGATAAAGGAGGAAAAGAGGAATGAAAAAATTCATTGTTCTTCTGATTGTCTTACTCGTTTCTTTTTCAGCGGTATTTGCCGGCGGAAGCACGGAAAAGGCAGCTGCAGCAGCTGAGTCTTCTTCCGGTGGCAACGCACTCAACACGGAAAAAGAGTTCACTCTTCATTTTATGACGACTCCGCAGTGGCAGGGAGTCTGGGACAGAAGCGAGCCGAATGCCGACTATCCTGATTTCTGGAAATATGTCGGCGGAAAGTTCACGGAACTTCATCCGAACGTAAAGGTTGATGTTCAGATCGTCTCCGGTTCGGAGAGAAGTGCCATTCTCAACTCGAACCTTCAGGCAGGAACTCAGCCGGATATCTTCTATGAATCGGTATTCGCAATGACGGACTATGCTCATGCCGGCGTTCTGGTTGACCTGAGCGACATCATAAGCGACGAGGAGAGGCAGAACCTCAATGCTGCCAACCTCAGCGAGGGAAATCTCGGCGGAAAGCAGTTCTTCTATCCGCTCGGAAGCGCAGTCGGAACACTTGTCGTAAATGCTGACATCTTCCGTGAGGCCGGCCTGGGAGATCTTCTTCCCGGAGAAGGAGAGGTGGGTGAATGGACAGTCGAGGAATTCACGCATGCCCTCAAGACCCTCAAGGAGAAGATCACGAGAAACGGATTCTATCCGTTCGGTGTCTTCTGCAAGAACAACCAGTCCGACCAGTTCAACAACCTCTACCTCAGAATGTTCGGGGCAGAGATGTTCAACGAGGATTCCACAGCATGTATCATCAACTCTCCTGAAGGCATAAAGGCTGCAGAGTATCTGAAGGAAATCTATGACCTCGGATATATCGAGCCCGGTCCGGAGACATATGCAGGAAGTGACATCCGCACAATGTTCCTCAACAAGAATCTTGCCATCGGCTACTTCACATCTGCTCATTACACAACTGTCCTCAGCGATATGGAGAACGGAAAGACAGAGAAATTCAACATGTGTCTCTTCACGATTCCTTCTGTCAACGGACCCATGAGCTACGGTTCATCATTTGCATCATGTGTATTCGAGAATGCAGATCCGGAGCAGACGGCATGGGCCAAGGAATTCGTCAAGTTCTACAGTGCAGGCGAGTATTCGAAGGCTGTATTCAACGAAGGTGTACCTTCACGTGCGTCAGACTGTGCCCTCTATTCCGATGTTCCGTACATCAAGGCATATCAGTCAATTGCAAAGTACAACAAGGACTTCTCGGGCGGTATTCCCAACTACATCGCATTCAGAAACGTTCTCTATCCTACAATGCAGGCAATCTTCACCGGTTCAATGTCTCCCAAGGAGGCTCTGGATTCACTTGCCGAAAAGGCAACTGCCCTCATTCATGAGGGAATGGAAGAATCCGTTCTTTACTGATTCCCGGTCAGAGAGAAGAGGTAATGGCAGGCAGATGTGTCTGTCATTACCGTTTTACGAGGAATAATTATGGAGAATAAAATTCAGAAAAAAACATTTCTGACAAAGCTCAACAGGCAGAAGGCAGGCTATCTTTTTGTCCTTCCCCAGTTCCTGCTCTTCATGGTCTTTGTTGTCTATCCTATTCTGAACGGCATCAGATTAAGTTTTTACAAGATCACATTCAAGGGTCAGTCATTTATCGGACTGAATAACTATGTGAAGCTTTTCAATGATGAAAACTTCATTACGGCAATATCGAACACCATACTCTTCGTCATAGCAATCGTTGCTCTTTCTGTCGGAATCGGTGTTGTGATATCGGCTGTCATCTTTGACAAGAATTCAAAACTGGTTTCGTTTGTGAGGACGTGCTATTACATTCCGGTGGTTGTTTCCATGGTTGTCATGTCAGTCACATGGAGTTTTCTCTTCAGCACGTCAAACGGACTCATTAACTATATAATCACGTCTCTCGGAGGCGAAAGGGTAAACTGGCTCGGCAATCCGAAAACGGTCATGCCGATCATCATCTTCGTTACGTTTGTTTCGAACGTGGGGCAGGTGATCGTGCTGTATGTCGCGTCAATGGTGGGTATTTCGCCTACGCTGTTCGAGGCTGCGGAAGTCGACGGCATAAATCCCGTTCAGCGGTTCACTCATATCATCCTTCCGATGGTGAGGCCGACGACGCTCTATATCATGATTACCCAGACAATAGCCGTCGTAAAGATATACATTGTCATTCAGCTTCTCACGAACGGCGGTCCGAACCACGCATCGGTTACGCTCATGTATTATCTCTACGAGAAGGCTTTCCAGACAAACAACCAGACAGGGCAGGCGGCGGCGATCGGCGTCATCATGTTCATCATATGTCTGTTCTTCTCGCTTCTGCAGGTTCTCATATCCAGGAAGAGAAGCAAGTGAGGTTGTCCGATGAAAAGAAGAAATACATTAGCTTATAAGAAAATATCGCTTCTTGAGAAAGTACTTGTCTGTATTGTCGTGTTCTGCGCACTTCTCAACCTTTTCCCGCTGTACTGGCTCATATCGAATACGTTCAAGTACAACGAGCAGATTTTCAAGATGCCTCCTGACTGGTTTCCGAAGCAGATAGTCCTCGAGAACTATCAGAAGATCTTCCTTACGACGAATGCCCCGAGATGGCTCTTCAACAGCCTCCTGGTGTCGACACTCTGTACAATCCTCATCGTACTGACAAGTGCACTTGCAGCATATGCCTTTTCGAAGCTTGAATTCTTCGGGAGCAGGTTCCTGTTTGCATTCTTTGTCGGTACGCTGATGATCCCGAAGGAATGCTACACCGTCCCGCTCTTCATTCAGATGAGGGATCTGAGCCTGTTCAATACGTATGCCTCGATGATCCTGCCGAACGTTGCTCTGCCGATTGGAACGTTCATGCTCAAATCCTTCTTCGACTCCATTCCCAATGAGGTGAGGGAGTCGGCGAAGATCGACGGCGCAAGTGAACTCAGGATTTTCTCCACGATTATTCTTCCTATGGCCAAGGCCGGTATAGGAGCACTCTTCATTCTCCGTTTTGTTGCTGTCTGGAACGACTATCTCTGGCAGATGCTCATGGCAAGAAGTGATGAAATGAAGACTGTCATGGTTGGTATAGCCTCCCTCATGGAAGACAGCAATCCTGACTATGCACGAAAACTCACAGGGTCTGCCGTATCTGCAATTCCCATGATTATTGTGTTTATTGCTTTCCAGAAATACTTCACAAGGGGAATTGCCCTCGGTTCAGTCAAGGAATAATCATTTGATTTGCATAGCGGAGATGCCGGATATGTTCATCTGCGTCTCCGCTGCTATCGATTGTCACAGAGCTGTCACGGCATCAGAGGTTTTCCTTGCAATACTCCAGGCATAGCCGTAATACAACGCTTCATGGCAATATCTTATGATGCACGTTCAGCTAACACATTTCCTCCCGCCGGGATCTGTTGACGGGTTCAATGGTTTTTTCAATTTACTTCAAATTGTGAACTTTATTGTACGTTACCGTAATGCGCCGGGAACTGACTCCGGCAGAAAACGGAGATATTTTCAAGAAACTTTCCCTTATCTTCCATTTCGTGGAAGTGAAATCTTCAGATTTGGGAAAAGCTGCAGAAAAGAAGTGGAATGACTATGAGGATACACTTCAATGTGTTTCCGCAGAACGTGTCGGTGCCGGTTACATTATAACAAGAAATGTCCGTGATCATAGAGAGAGCTTTGTGCCGGCGCTGACTCCGTCTGAGTATCTGATGAGGCTGCAGAAGAATCTAATTTTGTTGCTGCTTTGTGTAAAGCCGTATAC
>CAVBWE010000032.1:0-2822 GCA_963598715.1 Sphaerochaetaceae bacterium
ATACCCTTGTTGGAGACTCATATTCTGACAGCGTCAACATGAAGTATGACATAACCGACAAGGAAATCAAGGTTGATCAATCCAGGGTTGTTGATATTACAACAACGGTCACAACAAAGGCCTCGAGTGTCTCTGGTAATGCTGATGCCGGCTATGTGATTTCTGGTACTGCAACCTTGAGTTACGGTGACGGAGTTACTGTTCTTTACAGCATTGATGGAAGCGAGCCTTCTACTGAATATACTTCCGGAGATTCCATTGCTGTGACGAACAGCACGGATCTTAAACTTAAAGCCTGTTCGACGGACTCAGCCAGGTGGACAAAAGGCAGTGTCAATGACGAGATTGATTTCAATACAATCGGGGCAAAAGGACCTGCCGGTGGAATAATCTATTATGACGGGAAGACTGTGAAAGAGGAAAGCTACACAGATTCAGAGGGTGCTGCTGTAACGTATAAATGGAGGTTCTTTGAAGCTTCAACTGCAGATTTAAAAAAGTGTTCGGTCGGACCTAAAGGAAAAAGCTTTGCCACTTCAAAAGCAAGAGGAAAAGGAAAGTCTAATACTGAACTTCTGAAAGGACAGTCATCAACTGCCGTTTATGCGGCTGACCTCTGTGCAAATCATAGTGTTACCGTGGACGGAGTTGTATATGATGACTGGTTCCTTCCGGGCTATGACGAGTTAATCGATATGCTTGAAGCAAATAAAGTGACAAAGATTATGTCTACCGGTGTCTGGTATGCTTCAAGTTCAGTAATCGGGACTGACAGCGTAAACGTATCTCTTATATCAGACAATGGCAAAATCGAGAAATACATTACACAATATAGAGACTATTCGGATTTAGGTGTCCGTCCGGTGCGCTGCTTCTGATTTCATTTCTGTAAACTGTTATTGCCCTCTGTCTCATTAAAGATGGAGAGCTTTCTTTTCGGTTACCCCGGAGGCCTTTCCGGACCGGATGCGGCGGGACTGTTTTCGGCGAACGGGGATGAGTTATGTTCTTCAGCGGTGAAGTACGGTATTTATATCAGGCCCCTTCTAACGGATATGCTGAAGAAGAAAGTCTTTCTTTGCAGAACGCCGGGAAAAATGAATCCCGATTCTCCGGGGAACGGTTTCGCAGCAAAAACGGAGAGGATTGCTGCCGGGCATGAAACGCACCGGAGAGCATCATTTCGTCGTGAGCCACGATGGATGGCTCTGAATGAGCGCAAGGATCCGATGGCTTCTCTGTGTTTTCCATTTCCTTCTGAGAAAGGGAATCTGAAAAAAAGGACGGACGGAACGGTTTTTCAGATTTCCCTGAAAGAAAAACGATTGAGCCGAAAAAATTTGAAATTAATAAAATTTGAACAATTTTTTAATTTTTCATAAACGGCTTCTTCCTATGATTCCCGTGTAAATCATGAATAAGCGAGGTAATCGGAAATGAAAGGAAAGACATATTTACTTACAGGCGCTGCCGGATTTCTCGGAAGCCATATCTGCAGACAGCTGGTCAACAGAGGCGAGAGGGTAAGGGCATTCGTCCTTAACGGGGACCCTGCTGTCAGGTACATTCCCAAGGATGTTGAGCTGTTTGAAGGTAACCTGTGCTCTGAAGAGGACTGCATGGAATTCTTCAATGCAGATGCGGAGGAGACAGTATGCATCCACTGTGCAAGCCTTGTGACAGTCAATCCCGGCTACAGCGAGAAACTGATGGCAGTCAATGTCGACGGGACGGATAACATCATCAGGGCTGCAAAGGCCCATAGGGAATGCTCGAAACTTGTCTATGTATCTTCTACGGGTGCAATTCCCGAGGAGCCGAGAGGAAAGATGATAAAGGAAGTCCGCCACTTCTTCCCGTATGACGAGAACCTTGTTGTCGGCTGGTACAGCAGAACCAAGGCAATCGCAACCCAGCATGTTCTTGATGCTGCAAGGGAAGGCCTCAATGCATGCGTGGTACATCCGAGCGGAATTCTCGGTCCGGAGGACTATGCAATCGGAACAACGACGAAGACGATAATCAGCATCATAAAGGGTGAGATGCCCATCGGCATGCAGGGCTCGTTCAACCTTGCCGATGTAAGGGATCTTGCACAGGGGGTTATCGCTGCGGCAGACAGGGGAAGAAGAGGTGAGTGCTATATCCTCGCAAACGAGGAAGTCACGCTCAAGGAACTCTGCTCCCTTCTTGATAAGGATCTCCACTGCGGAACATGCCGAGCCTACCTTCCGCTCTCACTGGCAAGGAAAATCGCCGCATCCCAGGAAAAGAAGGCGAAGAAGACGGGAAAAGCGCCCCTCATGACAACATTCAGTGTCTATAACCTCGAGAGGAATAACTCATTCGATTATACGAAGGCACAGAAGGAACTGGGATACAGGACACGCTCATATGCGGAAACACTGCATGATGAGGCCCAGTGGCTCAGGAAAAACGGATATGTCAGCTGAAATGCCGTTCTTTTTCCGTAATTCCGTCTTCATCTGCACTGAAGGCATATAGATTTTTCTGCTCTCTGTTCCTTCCTCCATTGAGACAGAGGGCTTTGTCATGAATTATGTTCTCTGACAATCTATTTTTTTCGAAGAACTTAAACAAAATGTTAATAATTCCGTATTATCCTGTAAGAAAGAGAGGGCTTCTGGAGTGTTCAAGGTACTGGTTGTGGAAGATGACAGGGATTTAAACAGGACGGTCTGCTCGTTTCTGCGGCAGAACGGCTTCGAGGCTGTCGGATGTCTTGAGGCCGACAGTGCATATGATGCACTTTACGACAATATCTTCGATCTCATCATTTCGGACATAATGATGCCCGGTAC
>CAVBWE010000033.1:0-5392 GCA_963598715.1 Sphaerochaetaceae bacterium
GGCCTGCACCATCTTGTGTATGAGGTCATAGACAATTCCATAGATGAGGCTATGGCAGGCTACTGTAATGATATCGAGGTGTCGTTCGAGAACGGTCCTGACGGAGAGATATGCTCCGTTGCGGACAACGGACGCGGCATTCCTGTTGATATGCATTCCGGAGAAGGCAAAAGCGCTCTTGAAGTCGTTCTGACGCAGCTTCATGCAGGGGGAAAGTTCAATCACAATGCATATAAGGTGTCGGGCGGACTTCACGGTGTCGGTGTCTCGTGTGTCAATGCTCTCTCGGAGTGGATGCAGGTAACTGTATACCGTGCACCGTATATTTACCGCCAGGTATATTCGAAGGGTATTCCTCAGACCGGAGTCGACATTGTCGGAAATACCGACAGAACCGGTACCACAGTGAGCTTCACTCCTGATTTCACTGTCATGGAACCCAACTCCTTTGATTATGAAACCCTTTCAAGAAGATTCAGGGAACTGAGCTTTCTCAACAGGGGAATAACAATCTCTGTCGTTGACAGAAGGGGAGAAGAGGAGAAGAGTGAGACGTTCCATGCTGACGGAGGACTCACATCCTATGTGAAATACCTCAACGAGTACAAGACCGTCCTTTCAGAGCCGATTTCACTTGAAGGTGAGGGAACAACGGAGAAGAACGGAGGTGATCCGGTATCTGTCGAAGTTTCGATTCAGTATAACGACAAGTTCGATGAGAAGGTCGTCACATTCGTAAATAACATCAACACGCGTGAGGGAGGAACTCATCTTTCAGGTTTCAAGGCTGCCCTTTCCAGGTGCTTCAACAACCAGCTGAAAAACAGTCAGAAATACATGAAGATATATTCCGGGTCTCTTGATGCAAAGGATATTGCCGAAGGGCTTACCGCAGTGATTTCGATAAAGGTGCCGAATCCCCAGTTCGAGGGACAGACCAAGATGAAACTCGGAAACTCATCCGTGAAGGGTATTGTCGATTCTCTTGTATACGAGAAGCTGACTGACTACTTCGACGAATTTCCTGAAGTTCTTGACAAGCTTCTGAACAAGGTTACGCAGGCGGCTCTTGGACGTGTGGCTGCACAGAAGGCCAGGGATAATATACGCAAGAAGAACGAGGGAGGAGGACTGCCCGGAAAACTTGCGGACTGCTCGATGCATGATCCCGAAAACTGTGAGCTCTTCATTGTTGAGGGTGATTCTGCAGGAGGATCGGCAAAAAGCGGAAGAGACCGTAATTTCCAGGCCATTCTTGCCCTCTGGGGAAAAATGCTCAATGTCGAGAAGGCCCAGGAGGCAAAGGTCCTGAACAATGAGAAACTTCTGCCTGTCATCCAGTCAATCGGTGCCGGAATTACAAGATACAATGTCGGAATGAAGGATATTGAGGATGCAAATGAAGGTGAGAAGAAACTTTTCGACATCAGCAAGGTCAGATATCACAAGATAATCATCATGGCCGATGCCGATGTCGACGGAAGCCATATAAGAACACTTCTGCTGACTTTCTTCTACAGATACATGAGACCGATAATCGAGTATGGCTATGTCTATTTTGCAATGCCTCCCCTTTACAGGTTCTCAGGTCCGAGAATCAATAAGCCGATTTACGCCTATACGGAGGATGAGAGGGCTGAAAGACTTGCCGAGGCAGTGGCTCTTGCGGGAGATGTCAATAAGGTTTCCGTGCAGAGATACAAAGGTCTCGGTGAAATGAACCCGGACCAGCTCTGGGAAACAACAATGAATCCCGAGACCAGAATGCTCGGAAAGGTTCATCTCAAGGACGCCGAAGAGGCCGACCGGGTCTTCTCCATGCTTATGGGAGAGGAAGTGGAACCCAGGCGTGAATTCATCGAGCAGAATGCCACATATGCTCAGAACATTGACATCTGACGGAGTACGGTATGGACGAAAACAATGACAATACAATGAACCCTGAGGAAAAGCAGGAAACAAGGCCGGGTGCCATCCTTACATTCGACCTTGCTCAACAGATGAAGAGCTCATACATCGACTATGCAATGTCGGTCATAGTATCACGTGCTCTTCCTGATGCAAGGGACGGTCTCAAGCCCGTCCACAGGAGAATTCTCTATTCCATGTGGGATATGGGAATCAGATACAATACTGCAAACAAGAAGTGTGCAAGAATCGTAGGTGATGTACTCGGTAAGTATCATCCGCATGGAGATGCATCGGTATATGATGCCCTCGTGAGGCTTGCCCAGGATTTCTCGTTGCGCTATCCCGTGGTGTTCCCTCAGGGAAACTTCGGTTCCATTGACGGTGACCCGCCGGCTGCAATGAGATACACGGAAGCGAAGATGGCGAAAGTCGGAGAGGAGATGATGGCCGATATCGGAAAGGATACGGTTGACTTCATGTCCAACTACGATGAGTCCCTTACCGAACCTGTAGTACTTCCAGCTGCTTTCCCCTTCATGGTCTGCAACGGCTCCAGCGGTATTGCAGTAGGTATGGCAACCAATATGGCTCCACATAACCTTAATGAGGTTGTTGATGGCATATGCGCCCTTATTGATAATCCTGATATAACAATTGAGGAGTTATCGGAATTTGTTAAGGGTCCTGACTTTCCTTCTGCAGGTACAATTCACGGTAAGAAAGGTATTATGGAAGCTTTCCTTACCGGTAAGGGAAAGGTAGTAATAAGGAGTACTTACGAAATCTGTGATGCAGACTCGAAAAGTAAGGACGATCTCAACAAGACTCACTGTGCAATCTACTTCACTGAGCTTCCTTATCAGGTGAACAAGGCTGAACTTGTAAAGAAAATCGATGAGTACAGGAAGGACGGCGTCATTCCCGGTATTGCCCAGGTCAAGGATCTTTCTGGACGTGACGGACTGAGGGTTGCCATATACCTCAAGCAGGATGCTGTTGCGAATGTTGTTCTCAACATGCTCTGGCAGAAGACTGCCCTGCAGTCCAATTTCAATATCTATAATCTTGCCCTCTATAACGGAGCCCCGAAGCTCTTCAATCTTAAGGACATGCTCCAGGTATATGTCGACCACAGGGAATCTGTCATAGAGAGAAGGACCCGCTATGACCTGAAGAAGGCAAGGGAGAGGGAACACATACTTCTCGGTCTCAAGACAGGACTGGAGAACATCGACAGGGTGATCGCCATAATCAAGGCATCCCAGGATAATGCCATTGCGTCCCTTGAGCTTCAGAAGCAGCTTAATCTTTCAGCTCTTCAGGCAGATGCGATCATCGATATGAAACTGGGTAAGCTCAGTCATCTTGAAACCGACAGAATTCTTGAAGAACTGGCCGAGATTGAGAAGAGAATCAGCGAGTATGAATACATCCTTTCCTCCCGCCGGAATGTTCTCGAGGTTGTAAAGAAGGAAATCAGGGTCATCGGAGAAAAATACGGTGATAAGAGAAGAACCCGTATAGTAGAGCATGAACTTAACGATGCCTCTCCTGAGGATTTCATAAAGAAGGAAGAGGTTGTGGTCAATATTACGAAGAAGGGATTTGCAAAGAGACTTTCTGCGACCGAGTTCAAGGCAATCGGAAAGGGCGGAAAGGGAGTAATCGGAGCAAAACTTGCCGATGGAGACTATGTTGATCATCTCTTCACCTGCTCCTCTCATGATATACTGACATTCATAACCAGCAAAGGAAAGGCTTATTATATCAAGGCATTCGAAATCCCTGAGAGCGCAAAGACCAGTAAGGGTGCAAACATGAAGAATTTCCTCAAGCTGGAGAATGAAGAGAAGATAACATCCGTCATCAATATCAGGCCTGATGAAATCAACAGCGAGACATACCTTCTGATGGTTACGAGGTTCGGAGTGACAAAGCGTGTCGTGATGACCGATTTCAGGAATGCAAAGACCAGGGGAGTCAAGGCTATTCTTCTTGACAATGGTGACGAGCTTGTCGAGACACTTATGGTCAGGGAAGAAGATGAGGTCATGATGATTACCAGAAGCGGAAAGGGCCTCAGAACTCCCGTCTCCGGCATAAAGTCAATGGGAAGAGCAGCGCATGGTGTAAGAGCTATGAAGCTTCTGGGAGATGACGAGATAGTCTCTGCCGTGAAGGTTGACGGAGAGAAGACAATTCTTCTCCTTACTGAAGAAGGAAAGGGAAAGAGAACGTCTTTTGACAGTTTCATGCCTCATGCGAGAGCGACAATGGGACAGAGGATCTACTCCCTCAGCGAAGGCGACAGTATAGTCGGGGCCGTTTCGGTAACTGAAAATGACGATGTCATTCTCATGACAAAGATGGGACAGGTTCTCAGGGTTTCCGTATACGATATCAGCCTCCAGGGAAAGAATGCATCAGGTGTAATAGTTGCTAAGTTCAAGAAAAAGGGCGACTGTATCAATGCATTTGATGTTACTGCACACGTGGATGAGGTTCCGGAAGGTGAGGATAAGGTAATCCCGACTGAAGAAGCTGATGAAAATACCTCTGAAATCACAGAGGAAACGCCGGAAGACAAAGACAACGAATAAAAACTGACTTTTCCGGTTATCGGGGGTGTTACAGCAACACCCCCATTTTTTAATCACATGAAGTGGAAATGAGCGATGACTGATTCTTCTGTTATGCAATATCTCTTCTGTTTTTGACTCCTTCAGGCCAGAGGGTATCTTTCCATTTTTATTGCACAGCCCTTCAGCTCACACCACGATTCTTGATCAGCATGCGAAAAGCGTAATCCCTTCATGAATGCTTGATATGACTGAATTCATCCAGGCCTCTATTTTTCTGGAAACCGGAAAACGGGATTTCTGTCTTAAGCCTGCATGTTTAACGCTTTGTCTTCATGTAGATCCAAAAGGATAGAGAGAACAAAAGTTTACGATTCCGGCTGATTTGGGCTATCTCTATAAAAGAAGCGTCAATAACAGGTTTATCTTCTTTTCCTGATATGACAAAAGCATGAAACAATAGAAAAGAGGTTGAAAAACTACCCTATCTGATAGGATAGCAAGAAGGATAACGTACAGCCAAAACTGTAACTATCAATAGAAACATAATTGCCAAGGGAATTTGCTATTTTCTTAATAAGAAAGCAATTAGATGAATTTTCCACTTCTATGAAAATTTGGATGTTTTCAAAATCGGATTTTGTGGGAGAAGAGTCCTGTCAAAACAGAAAAAGAGATGTGTTTATCAGGTTGAAGCAATAAAAAAGTACGACTGTTGCGACGTGTTTGCGGGTCAAATGTAAGGGCAGAAAATCGTCTCATCAGTTATAAGTTCAGATGAACGATGAAACGACTTGAGGGATCTTCAATGTCAAACGTGAAACATTTTAAAATTCGTAAAACCTTCTGGATTTTCCTGATATTTAATATTCGCTTTTTTAATCTGGTCATGAGAGAAAGGA
>CAVBWE010000034.1:0-3012 GCA_963598715.1 Sphaerochaetaceae bacterium
GTATTGCAGGATGGAATAGAAGTCGTTAAGCACAGCATCCATCGTCAGGGACTTGTTGTCAGTCACAGTGAATGGAATTCCAAAGTGCCTGAGTGCCTTCTCGAAAGATGACTGGTTGCTTCCGTTTCTCAAAAGAATTGCGATGTCGGACGGTCTCGGGCTGCGTATTTCCTTTGTTTTTGTGTCATAGACGCGATACCGGCTCTTATCACCTGTCAGTATCTCTTCTCTTATTATGCGCGCCACTTCATATGCTTCGCATAGTGCATTCGGCGCAAGAAGACGCCGATCTATGTCTTCGCTGATGCTTTTTGCGTTCATGTACCGGAAGGAAATTTCCGGCTTTACCCTTTCCCTGCGGCTTGACAGCGGAGTGTATTCCGCTTCATATTCCCTTTCAGAGTGTTCAGGAATGATTCTTCCGGCAAAAATCGAGTTGATTTTCTTTATCAAATCATTCTCACTTCGGAAGTTTTCACTCAATGCAAGAACACGTTCATCTCCGAAATCATTGCGTATGTTCTTGAAGACCGATACATCGGCACCACGAAAACGGTATATGGACTGTTTCTCGTCTCCGACCATGAAAACCTTGCTGAGAACTATGTCATCTGTATCGGGATATCTTCCGGTTTCCCTGTACTCCGGTTTTGCGGCAAGAAGATACAGCAGCCTCTTGTTTTCTTCGTTGTTGTCCTGAAATTCATCGACCATTATCTTTTTGAATCTTCCGTTGTAGTAGGCCCGGAGCACAGGATTGGTCTTCAGTATGTCAATTGAAAGAAGGGTTACGTCATGGAATGTGAGAAGTCCCTCCTTTCTCTTGTGTTCAAGAATCCTTTCCTGAAAGGATGTCAGGACCGATGCATATGCGTCAACGAGACCGTACATCGTTTCGTCTGTGTATCCCAGTCCTTCAAGGTAGGATCCGAATGAATCCCTGATGTATTTTCTCTGTTTTCTGAAGTCCTCGTTTTTATCCGGTTTTTCCTTTACCGTTCGTTTCTGAGTAAAAGAAGATTCTTCAGGTATTTTCTTTCCCTCAATGAGGAAAGACATGATGTGCCGGGCATGTTCCGTATCGGCGGAGACTGAACTGCATCCCCTGTAGTCTTCGATGAATTCTGCAATAGCGGCCTTGAGTTCTTCCTTCCTTTTTTCCGTCTCCTCCGCTATTATGGAAATTGCTTCCTTCTTCATCAGGGAGGCCATCTCTTTTTCGTCGTTTGTGAAGGGAGTTGCGATGTTTATGTATGATGATGCGAGAAGCGTATAGGCCGAACAGAGCGTATCGAAGGAAAGAAGCGTGCAGAGCCTCTCGACTTCCTTCTCCTTTCCTGTTTTTTCCTCGATTATCTCCCTGAGGGTCTTTTCGATGAAATCCCTGTAATCATTCTCGTCCTCGATTGAGAAGGAAGAGGAGATGCCGTACCTTGCAGAATCAAGACGGACAATCTTTGAGCAGAAACTGTCTGTCGTCGATATCTCTGCATTGGAAAAACGTGTCAGTTCCTCCTCATCTATGAGGGAGTATGTGACGGCCTTCTTCAGGATCAGGTAGATTTTCGCCCTCATGTTCGCCGTTGCTGCCTTCGTGAACGTTATGGTAAGAATCTCGTCACTGTGTATGTCTTCCTCCTCGTCTGCTATGAGGCGAAGAAAACGGTATGTCAGTACTGTTGTCTTTCCGCTTCCGGCCCCGGCAGGAAGTACCGAGTAGGAGTTGCCGAGTACGGCTTTACGCTGATTTGAATTCTCATCACTGATGTCGAAGTCATTTTCGCGACAGAACTGAAGAAATCTTTCGTTCTTTTCCTTCGTCATGATTTTTTCTCCATTGAAGCTGCAAAGAGGGCACGGCAGAGTCTCGGATAATCGCACTGTATGCAGCTGTTGTCCGTGTAGGCCGGCGTGAATGATCCCGTTTCGAGTGCATCCTTTATCCTGTCCAGCCTTTCCCTGATTTCGGTTTTCAGAAGTGTCTCGTCAAAGCCTTCCTTCTCCGGTGCCTTTCTCCCGTTCTTCATCAGGTATTCGACACCCGGCCATATCATTCTGTAATTGCCTTCACTGAATGAGTAGAATGCTCCTCCCTTCACTGATACGCTCTCGTCATCTTCAAGGAGGACGGCGTAGAGTATTACCTGAAGCGAAATTTCCTTGAGGTCGCCCGACCAGTCGTTTTTACCGGTTGTCTTCCAGTCGATGATGAACGCATCTCCTGTTTCCTCGTTGATGAGCAGGGTATCTATTCTGCCGTTCAGGGTCAGATTTCCCGTCAGCCTGTAGCCCTCGGCTTTCCTTTCATTGGCCAGAAGGGAGTATTTATCGAAGAAAGAGGCTTTTGGTGAGGTTCTGACCGAGTCAAGTATATCGTAGAAACGGCCCTTTATGTGGCAGTAGGAATATCCTGCCGGAATTTTCCCCCTTTTTCTTGCCGTTTCAAGCTCCGAGATGAAGTTCATCCTCAATACTTCATCATCGATGTCGGAAATTGTGCGGCTTTCCTCCAGTGTCCTCTCGATTGTGCTGTGAAGGATTTCTCCGATCACAATCGGATCCTCTGTTTTGATTGTGTATTCCTTTTTTTTCAGATGAAGCCTGTCCGAGGCATAGCCGCGGTACGGACAGAGGTCGTAATCCTTCATCCTTGAAACGCTTATGCTCCTTTCCTCCCGTGTAAAAGGAAGAACACTGACTGAAGCCTCGCGGCCGCATAGTGAAGTATTCAGGGCCTTTCTGTAACCCTCGGCCTGCTCCGGATACGGTTTTCTGTCGCTTGTGAACCCATGTATCCAGAGGTCATGTTCTGCTATATAACCGTCACTGCCGTCTTCGCTGTTCTTCTTTGCCGAATCAAGAAAGATGGGCGGAAGAAGACGCGCTCCGTCAAAGCCGTCCTTCGTTCCCGAGAGTACGGTTTTCTCAGTGAATATCCGGGATGCATATAAGCCGAGGATGCTTTGCGTCATATCAGGAACATCCGGGCGTGAGAGCGATACGATGTAGGGG
>CAVBWE010000035.1:0-4100 GCA_963598715.1 Sphaerochaetaceae bacterium
AATATGGAGCAAATGGAGTACATATGAAAATAATGTTTGTCTGCCACGGCAATATATGCCGTTCTCCTATGGGGGAATTCATATTGAAGAAAATGCTCGCTGACAATAATCTGAGCGGAGTTGAGGTTATATCCAGGGGAGTCAGCGACGAAGAAAGCGGAAATGATATATACCCCGATGCTGCAAGGACGCTGCGGGCTCATTCAATCCCCTTTACGCGGCACACGGCAAAGAGAATCAGTGACTCCGACTTTGCCTCGTCTGATATTATCTATGCACTTGACTGCGGTAATTATCACGCCCTCGTGAGACGGTTTTCATCTTCGGACAAGATCCATATGCTTTGCGAGAAAGAAGTGGAAGACCCGTGGTATACCGGAAATTTTGAGAAGGTATATCGGGAAATTGCCGAAGCCTGTCGGAATATTGTGGAAAAGCTCAAAAGATAATATACTCGATGCTATAAAAAACAAAATCAGGAGATTTCTATGGATATCAGATATTCAACCGGAAAAGAAGATTTCAAGTTCATGACGACCGATGACCTTAGGGATGAATTTCTCATCACTGACATATTCAATGCAGACGATGTAAGCTGTGTTTATTCCCATATCGACAGAATTGTCACAATGGGTGTAATGCCTGTCAGAGAGAGGGTAAACCTCGAGAAGAACATCGACCCCTGGAAAAACTTCGGTGTAAGCTATCTTCTTGAGAGAAGGGAACTCGGATCCATCAACATCGGAGGCAGCGGAAAGATTATCGCTGACGGCGTGGAATACGAGATGAATCATTGGGATGGCATCTATCTTCCGATGGGGACGAAGAAGGTTGAGTTCGAGTCCGCATCTGCAGATGAGCCTGCCAAGTTCTACGTTATCACCGTTCCTGCACATACTCCGAAAAAGGCTGTTCATGTTCCTTTCGAGAAGGCAATCCACAAGCATCTGGGTGCTCTCGAGACGAGCAACGAGAGAACAATCAATCAGTATCTCCATCCGGATGTGCTCGATACATGCCAGCTCTCCATGGGACTGACACATCTTGAGCCGGGTTCTGTATGGAATACGATGCCTGCTCATACTCATGAGAGACGTATGGAGGTCTACTTCTATTTCGATGTTCCGGAAGATAACGTGGTGTTCCACTTCATGGGAGAGCCCAATGAGACAAGACACATCGTCATGCACAATGAGGAGGCTGTGATAAATCCGTCATGGTCAATTCATTCCGGAGCAGGTACATCCAACTATACCTTCATCTGGGCTATGTGCGGTGAAAACAGGGCATATGACGATCAGGACTGGATCAAGACCCCGGATCTCAGATAAGGCGACACATAAAGGGCAGAGCCGCATTCCTCCTGGGATGCGGTTTTCTGATTTATACAGTACGGAATATCCTGACGGGCTTCTTTCCTTCTGACTTGTTCAGAGCAGGTGAGGCGATACAGGAGGGGACCCTGCTTTCCTTTTGATATATAGGCTCTTTGCGTCTGTTCTGTTGGATAATCATGGAAAAATTGATATATATAAGTTTCGGAGGCTGTTATGCAGATAAGGCTCAAGAATCTGAAGCGTGTCTACGGAACGCTGCACGCCGTAGAGGGTGTGTCCCTCACGATACCTTCCAATACGGTGTACGGGATAATAGGAAAGAGCGGGGCCGGCAAGAGCACGCTGGTACGCCTTATAAGCATGCTGGAGAAACCGGATGAAGGTGAGGTCTACTACGGGGAGAAACGCGTGGACAACCTCACGAAGAAGGAGATGATTGAAGAGAGACGGAAAATCGGCATGATCTTCCAGAATTTCAATCTTTTCTCTTCCCGGACAGCCGGTGAAAACATTGCCTATCCGATGGAAATCTGTCATAAGGACAAGGCTTATATAAGGGAAAGAGTCGGGGAACTCATAAAGCTCGTCGGACTCGAGGGCAGGGAAAATGCTCCGGTGTCGACGCTTTCCGGTGGTCAGAAGCAGCGCATCGCAATTGCCCGGGCCCTTGCAACGGAACCGGATATTCTCTTCTGCGATGAGGCGACATCGGCCCTGGATCCGCAGACGACACGTGCCATTCTTGCCCTCATAAAGGAGATTCAGAAGAAGATGAATCTCACCGTCGTCATGATTACACACCAGATGGAGGTCGTAAGGGATGCCTGTGACAGGGTTGCGGTTCTCGATCAGGGAGTTGTAGTGGAAGAGGGGGAAGTCAGGGAAATCTTTTCCTCTCCGAAGAGTGAAGTGACCAAGGACTTCATCTCCAATCTCACCAACATCAAGGAATCGATAATAAACTTCTCGGAGAAGAAGGGACACTATACCCTGCGCTTCTCTTCCGATACGACCGGCGAACCTGTGATCAGCTGTGTTACTGCCGAGACCGGGGCAATGTTCAACATAATGGCAGCAGGAGTCCAGTACATCGATGACCGGCGCTATGGTGTGATGGTCCTCGACATCGGACCTGATGAAGAGACAGAGATTAAGGCCGTTGAGGCTCTGAGAAAGAAGGGTGTCACTGTGGACAGGACATCCGGCGGGGAGGAATGAGGATGAACCGGCAGATAATCACGCTTGTATTGACATCAACAATGCAGACTCTCGAGATGGTCTTCTTCTCGACAGTCTTCTCCCTTATCCTCGGCCTTCCTCTCGGGGTTCTTCTTCACGTAACCGACAGGGAGGAGAAGGGGGGAATAATCCCGCATCCGGTTCTGAACGAAGTTCTGAGCCGTGTCGTCAATATCCTCAGGTCCTTTCCGTTTCTCATACTGATGATAGTCCTCATGCCTCTTGCACGCATCATTCTCGGTACGACAATCGGAACAAGGGCTGCTGTTGTATCACTGTCGATTGCAGCAGCTCCGTTTGTTGCCCGTGTAATCGAGACAAGCCTGACGGAGGTCGATCCCGGAGTGATACAGGCGGCAAAGGCCATGGGTTCCACCAACTGGCAGATAATATACAAGGTTATGCTTCCGGAGGCCCTGCCCGGGCTGGTGAGCGGGATAACCCTCACGATAATAAACCTCATCGGTTATTCTGCAATGGCGGGAACAATCGGCGGGGGCGGTCTGGGAGATCTCGCAATCCGTTACGGTTATCAGCGTTTCCGCACTGATGTCATGGCTGCTGCAGTCATAGTTACCATTCTTCTGGTTGAAGTCATCCAGTTCATCGGCAACCGCATATCATCGGAACTCCTGAAGAGACGCTGAGTATTCTGCTTCTTTTCCAATGGAAATCCGTCAGGCGGGATTTATGCCCGGAAAGGAAGAATGACCGGGCCCGGGACAGGAGAAGGCAGGTTAAGGCGGCATAAAAGGAGCTGACTTCTTTCAGTGTGATGAGAAACATCCGGCTAAAATCCAAAATGACGGGTTCGAGGCAATGGCGGCCGTTGCGGACATTCCTGCTGCGGCAGCAAAGATAACTCTTGACCCGGGTAGCGTTGTAATTCCGCCCAGAGGTCCTGGAAAAGGGGCGGTGCCTTCTTGTCGGCTCATGGACGGGCGATGCTTCAGGAATCTTTCTTTACAAAATGTAAAGAAATGTAAAATATCAGTCCGCTCTCTCCCGCTTCCTGTTCATGGAGCGGCTGAAGTGATATGATCGGCAGCTGTATGATAAAGAATGAAAAGCGTCTTATATGTGCCCTCGCACTCAATGTTGTCATACTCCTTCTGGAGGCGCATTCCTTTTTTGTGTCGATTTTCATCAAGAGGAATATTTCGGCTTCATACTTTGCATACTACACTCATATAAGCAATGCATTTGCCTTCATTGCATCGATTCTTATAACATCTGAAATCGCACGTGAACTGGTGAATTCAAAGGTCAGGACGCGGCTTGTCGTACGGCGTATAAGATATGTATCGGTATGCATGCAGGCCCTGACAATGGTTACCGTGCTCTTTGTTCTTCTTCCTTCAGACATTCTGAAGGGAACGCTTGAGCTCAAGTCGTACGCCAATATAGAGGAATATCTTCTCTGTCCGCTTCTTTCAATTGTCTCGATCATCATTTTCGGTGATTACCGCTCGCTTGGAGTGAGGGACGCGATTATGGCCGTTATTCCGACCGTTGTCTATGCCG
>CAVBWE010000036.1:0-3701 GCA_963598715.1 Sphaerochaetaceae bacterium
TTCATCATCAGGAACCCGTACCGCAAGCGTGGACCCGTCAGAGCTGCCGAGTATGCACGTAAGCGGAGCCGGCCAGAGCGCAAGAAGAGAAGAAGGGACAGTCAGGGAACTTTCCTCCAGCTGCTTCTTCGTCATAAGGACGATGAATGACTTGCTTTTCGGCCTCTCTTTGATTTCATAAATCCTCATGCGGCCTTCCTCACTCACGGCTGACGATATTCCGTAAATGGTATCTCCCGGAATGATTCCCACTTCGCCCCGCAGAAATCTTGAGGCTATCTCTTCAATGTTTTCTCTTCTGCATTCTATGATCTCGGACATTTGCTGCTCCTCCGGTTTTTCTCGTGAACGGAATAACCACCATGATAATCACGGCGTATAAAAATGCAACAAGAAGCGAAATGAGAAGACACATGCCGTTTGAGAGACCGCCGTAGGCGAAGTCGGCATTCCCGCTGTTCTGACTCCGGGCTGAAGGATCATAGACATCATCGGATGAAAATGAATGAACGAGGTCCTTCTCCCTCGTATCTTCAGCCCTGTCCCCGTCGGCCATATAGCGCAGTACGGCAAGATAGCCCTCTCTTCTCCTGATTTCCCCCTCAACCGAATCCAGCTGTTTCTCCCTTGAAAAGGCCGCAATCAAACCATCGTTCGAGAAGAAAACAAGCAGAACGGTCAGTGACAGGACGAAAATGACAAAAGTTGACAAAGCTTTAAATCTTGTATTCATGATTCTATACAGATATAATAGTACAGTGATTTGCCACTTTGTGGCAGTTTTTCCGGAGGAAAATAATGGCAAGAGCCAAGAAGACATGGAAGCTCGTCCTGACAAGTGTAATACTCTCTATACTGATTCTTGCTGCCTTTACTGCAGTTTTCATTCGTCTGATAGTCCCTGCTTACAACATAACGCGTGAGCAGATTTACGGCATACTGACAAAGGCGCTGCCTGTTCTCATCGGGCTTGTCTTCATTGAAATAGCCCTGGTTTCCTCCCGCAGGAGCGAGAACGATTACAGGGACAACATTGACAGGCTTTCCCCGAACGCCTACGACTCTCCCCTCTACACAAGGCCTCTTGATGATCCTCTTTCACAGCACAGGGTAAGCGGAGAGGAATTCAATGTTGATAAGGCGCAGCCTGTGGTCAAGGAAATAGTGAAGGAAATTCCTGTTGAAGTCATAAGGGAAGTGGTAAAGGAGATTCCCGTCGAGGTTGTGAGGGAGGTTCCGGTCGAAGTCGAGGTAGTCAGGGAAGTTCCTGTTGAAGTCGTAAGGGAAGTTGAAAAGGAAGTTCCTGTCGAAGTGCTGAAGGAAGTTCCTGTCGAAATCATAAAGGAAGTCGAGAAACCCGTTGAAGTCGTCAGGGAAGTCGTGAAGGAAATTCCTGTTGAAATCATAAGGGAAGTTCCTGTTGAAGTCATAAAGGAAATCGAAAAGCCTGTCGAAGTCATTAAGGAAGTTGTCAGGGAAGTTCCTGTCGAGACTGTCAGGGAAGTCGAGAAACCTGTCGAAGTCATCAGGGAAGTCGAGAAACCTGTCGAAGTCATCAGGGAAGTCGAGAAACCTGTCGAAGTCATCAGGGAAGTCGAGAAACCTGTCGAAGTCATTAAGGAAGTTCCGGTTGAAGTCGTGAAGGAAGTTCCGGTTGAAGTCGTCAGGGAAATCGAAAAGCCTGTCGAAGTCATTAAGGAAGTTGTCAGGGAAGTTCCTGTCGAAGTTGTCAAGGAAGTTGTCAAGGAAGTTCCTGTCGAAGTCGTGAAGGAAGTTGTCAGGGAAGTCGAAAAGCCTGTCGAAGTCGTGAAGGAAGTTGTCAGGGAAGTCGAAAAGCCTGTTGAAGTCATAAGAGAAGCCGGAAAGGCAGAAAGCAGCGCCGAAGCGGAAGAAGAGGAGAGCTACTTCTCCTTCAGGGAAGCACTCGAAGAAGAGATCAGCCAGGCACACTCAATCGGTTATCCTCTTGTTCTTGTATGTGGAGACGACAGGGAGAAAATCGAGAAGGAATTCGATTGTCCGTCCTTTACTGAGGATGGAAGGGCATATGTCATACTGCCATACACCAGACGAAAGGACGTACTCAGAAAGGCACGTCTTGCAGAGGCGAAAATCGCCGAACTCGACGCACATGGAAATGTTGAGAGCATGATCCGGGAAATAAACAGATAGTTCCCGTAAAACAGCAGTCAGAGGCTCCGGAAACGGAGCTTCTTTGATAAAGGAGAGAAAAGTATGAGCAGAGTTCTTCTTGTAAACGGCAGTCCGCACAGCTGCGGATGTACATTCACCGCGCTGAAGCAAGTGGCGGAGGTTCTTGAAAGGCACGGCATAGAGACAAAAATCATTCAGATAGGAACAAAGCCTGTTGCCCAGTGCATTGCATGCGGAAAATGTTCAGTCTCCGGTCACTGCATATTCGAAGACAGCGTCAACTCGGTCATAGATGAACTGGACTCTACAGATGCGCTTGTCATAGGCTCTCCGGTCTACTACTCCGGGCCTTCAGCACAGATATGTGCCTTCCTTGACAGGCTCTTCTATGCGGCAGGTTCACGGATGGCAAATAAGCTCGGGGCTGCTGTCGTATCATGCAGGAGAGGTGGTGCAACGGCCTCTTTTGACAGAATCAACAAATACTTCGGTATATCGAACATGCATACGGTAGGTTCACAGTACTGGAATCAGATACACGGTTCAAAGGCTGAAGAGGCCATGCTGGACGAAGAGGGAATGCAGACAATGAGAACCCTTGCAGAGAACATGGCATGGCTTCTGAAGTGCATAGAGGCAGGAGACAGGGCCGGAATAAAGAGACCGGAATATGAAAGGAAGACGGCAACGAACTTCATACGATGAAAGAAGGGAGGCACACATCAGCCTCCCTTTCCTATTCAGCAGTGCGGTCTCATCAGACCAGCATGGGATAGAATGCCATTGCGAGAAGAACGAATACCGCGACATTCTTCAGTGTTTTTCTCATCGTCTTCCTCCTTTGGAACCTTCCATATGACCCGAACGAAAAAGACCCGTCTCAAGATGGTTATAAAATACGGCGCCGAATTCCGGGCCGGAAGACAATTAACCAGATTCCTACCTGAGAAGAAGTCCTGAACTTTCCTTACTTATATAAGTTTAGCATAACTTCTTAATAAGTCAATCGGGATATCTCAAAATTCCTGCAGAATATTGAGCATATGACAAGTCTTTTTCCATGGAGCGGAGCACGCCTCAGTCCTTAAGCGGAATGGAAAACGACATGCGGTCCTTTGTCAGTACTGTAGCAGGGAAGATTTCTTCGGCCTCCTTGAGCAGTTTCTTCAGATCCCGGTCCTGATAACGCGGAGAATAATGCTGCAGGCAGAGCCGGCCGACACAGCCGTCCCTGGCAATGAGGGCTGCCTGAGAAGCCGTCATATGCTTTTTTTCCCTTGCCCCCTCAATGAGGTCATTCTCGAACATTCCTTCGCAGAAGAGTATGTCGGAATTCCTGACGAAATCAGATATCGAAGGAAAGTACAGTGTATCTGTTATGTAGCTGAACTTCCGTCCGCTGCGGCTCTGACCCATGACATCAGTGCTTCTCACTGTTCTTCCGTCGTCAAGAACAATGTCCTCACCATTCTGGAGCCTTCCGAAAAGAGGCCCGCGCGGAACGCCGAGTGCAATTGCCTTTTCCGGGAAGAATTCACCCTTCCGGC
>CAVBWE010000037.1:0-3951 GCA_963598715.1 Sphaerochaetaceae bacterium
GGTATGCATTTCTCAGGATACGCATCTATACGGGACGGACGCATCAGATAAGGGTCCACCTCTCATCCATCTCTCACAGCGTTCTCGGAGATCCCATCTACTCCCGTCCGGACAGGACTTATCCGGAGGCGACACTGATGCTTCATGCGGAGAGAATTGTCTTTTCGCATCCTTCAAGCGGCGAAAGAATGGTATTCCGTGCGCCTCTTCCGGAAAGATTCAGTGCTTTTCTTGATGCCGAGGGACTTGAAAGAGAATGATATTTCACGTAATAAGATCCATAAACAACATATATTCGGCCACCTCTAACGGAGAAACATACACCCTGCGGATAAAGGGAAAGAAACTCAGGGGAGTCGAGGACGAATACAATCCTGTAGTTGTCGGAGACTATGTGGAAGGTGAGCTCTACAGCAGCACGGAAGGCCTGATTACTTCCGTCCTGCCGCGTACGTCCTCCTTTGTCCGCTATAATTTCAAGAGCCGCAGGAATCAGACGATATGCGCATCCCAGGATGTGACGGTGATAGTCTTCTCGGTTCTGTCTCCTCCTTTCCGGCCGCGCTTCGTCGACAGGGCGATATGCTGCACCAGTTCAAGTGACATTATCCTTGCGTTGAACAAGGCCGACTACAACCTGACAGAGGAAGAAAGCGAGCGCTACGAACTCTACAGAAAGCTCGGTTATTGTGTAATTGCACTCTCCTCTGTCACCGGCCAGGGAATAGAAAGACTCAAGGACATGATAAGAGGAAGGACAGCTGCCTTCGTGGGGCAGAGCGGAGTCGGAAAGTCCACCCTGATAAACACGATTCTCAAAACGGAGCTGAGGACGAATGAGCTCTCGAAGAAGTACAACAGGGGGCGGCACACCACAAATCATGCCGTTTTTATCGAGAAGGACGGATTCTGTGTCATCGACACTCCCGGAGTTCGTGAACTTCAGGTCCCGCTTGAGGACGAGAGGGACATAAGGGACTCGTTTGTCGAATTCAGGTCTCTCGGCTGTGCCTATCCCGGGTGCATGCACCGGGGTGAAGAAGGCTGTCTTGTACCTTCCCTCATCGAAAGAGGTGAAATCAACAGTGACAGATATCTCAGCTATCTCAAGACCCTGGAGTCTGTGGCACTCCTGAGACCGAGGTATGAAAGGAAATGAACAAGAGGACACTCAGGGATACGGAGCTTTCCATAATACTGGAAGACATTGCACGATATTCCCTTTCTCCCGAAGGAAGGGACTACATCAATGAAGAACGCTTGAGCTCGGATGAAAAAGTGCTCGGCGAGAGGTTTCTTGAAATCGACTCCATGAGAAGGAAGCTTTCCTCTCCCTTTGTCCTGGAGCCCTTTCCGTCACTCTCGGATCTCTTTTCCTTCGTCAGTACGACACACCGCGACATTGACGGAGAAATGATTTACCGGTCAGGGGAGTTCCTGAATTCCCTCACATTGCTTCTTGCCTTTGAGGAGAAGGAGGATATGATGGGAAAGGAGATGAGGGAGATGAAAGAGGAAATACTGTCCTCCCTTACTCCTGAGGGACTTGTCAATCCTGACCACCCGAAACTGAAGCCTCTTATGAGAAAGCGGGACGATATAAGGGCGGAGCGCTACCGCTATTCCATGTCATTCATCTCCTCCAACCGTCAGATTGTTCAGAACGAAAATCCCATATACCGTAACGAGCGTATCGTAATTCCGGTGCGCTCTTCGGAGAGGAGAAGCGGCTCATATTACATCAGCGGAGAATCGCAGTCGGGACAGACCACATATGTCGAACCCTTTGAACTTGTCGACCTCAATAACAGGGTAACCCTTGCAGAAGAGGCCATACGTCTCGAGAAGATAAGGATCATTCATTCCCTTTCAGAGTCGGTGCGTTCGTCCGTGCCGTTTCTTCAGAAGATGACGCAGTATGTCGTCTCGTTCAATTTCTACTATGTCTTTGCACTCTGGAGCCTGAGGGTGAATGCAAGCCACATAGAAAGGGGAGACGATGTATATCTTGTAAATGCCGTCCATCCGCTTCTCGGAGAAAAGGCAGTTCCGGTCACTCTGTCTGTTCCTTCTTCAGTTCATGCTCTCGTACTCAGCGGAGCAAACTGCGGCGGAAAGAGCGTTACCATGAAGACTGTTGCGCTCCTCTCGCTGCTGAATCAGATCTGCACATTCATTCCTGCTTCTCCCTTATCCAGGCTTCCGTATTTTGATGCTGTCTATACGGATATCGGGGACGGCCAGAGCATAGCAGAGGAAGCTTCGACATTCTCCTCCCATATGTCGAATATTGCCGATATTGCACGTCAGGCAGGAAAGAACTCCCTTGTGATACTCGATGAACTGGGTTCCGGTACGGACCCTGCGGAAGGATCTTCGCTTTCCCTTTCGATTCTGAGCTATCTCTCGAAAAGGACATTCCTCACGATATGCACGTCCCACTACAATACAGTCAAGGCATATGCCTATTCGGCTCCGGACATGATGAATGCCAGCATGGAGTTCGACAGGGAGACATCTCTTCCCACATACCGCATTCTCTCCGGCATCCCCGGTGACAGCCATGCCCTTGCCACTGCAAGGCGCTCGGGAATGCCCGACGTGATAATAAGACAGGCAGAGGAGACAATGAAGAAGGAGAGCAGCGGCACATCCCAGATAATTACCTCCCTTCTTTCCAAATCACGTACCCTTGACAGAAAAATCTCCGAACTTGCCGAAGAGAAAAGAAAACTCGATGAAAAGACACGGCAGACGGAAAGAAGGGAGATGGAACTTGAAAAGGCCCTGCTTTGCGCCGAGCATGAAGGGGTCGGGAAAATCGAGGATTTTCTCTCGGATGCGAGGAAGAGACTCGAAAATCTTGTTCGCCTTGTAAAAACCGGTGAGCTTACAAAGGAGAAGACAAAGGCTGTCAGGGAGTATGTTGACGAAATGACGGCGGAAGCGGAAAAGATAAGAAAAGATGTGAGGCGGAAGGAAGAGGAGAATGACGAGAAAACTCCTTCTGAGTCATTCAAAGTCGGCGACGAGGTGTTCTGCGGGGAAGGAAGGACAAGGGGAAAGGTAGTTGCACTCAGGGATCAGAGGACATGCCTGGTCTCATTCGAGAACGGATTGAGAATGAATGTCAGGAACAGCACCATGGTTCATGCCGATCCCGTGTCTCTGAAGGTTGACGTGTCGGACTTCCGCTCGGAGAGAATCAGGGCGAAATACACCCTCGATGTCAGAGGACTCACGCTCAGCCAGACCGAGAGGGCGCTTGACGACGAGATAGAGGCCGCACTCCTTACCGGTCTGGGGTCATTTGCGGTCATTCACGGCTATGGTGACGGAATACTGCAGAAGGGAGTTCATATGTACCTGAAGAAAAACAGGTATGTCTCCGATTACCGCTTTGCGCTGCCCGAGGACGGCGGCATGGGCAAGACGTATGTGACCCTCAACAGCGTTTAGCCTTTTCCGGGAGTTCTGCAGCAAGAACGGATAAAAAGAGTATCGAGCACCCGGTGATCTGCCTCACCGACATCGTTTCCGAAAGCAGGAGTGCTCCTCCCAGAGCCGAGAAGACGCTCTCGAGCGAGAGTATGAGGGTAGCCCTGGTTGCATCGGTGTACTTCTGCCCGATAATCTGAAGCGTATAGGCAATGCCGCATGATCCTATTCCCCCATAAAGGACGGGAACGATGGAAGATCCGATTGCCGCCGTTGTGTTCTCTTCGAAGATGAGGGAAAGAAGAAGAGCACAGGAACCTGCCGTGAGGAACTGCACTGCCGAGAGTTCGACTCCGCTGTATTTCTTGCCCTTTTTGTCAATGAAGAGCACATGAAGGGCGAAGAGAAGGGACGAAATGAAAACAAGAACATCGCCCCTGTTTATTCTTCCGCTTGTGTCAAAGCTGAGGAGAAATGCTCCGACAAGCCCTGAAATGACGCATAGCCATATCC
>CAVBWE010000038.1:0-3783 GCA_963598715.1 Sphaerochaetaceae bacterium
CATTGATCATTGCAATAAGGACATAGACAAAGAAAAGGCAGATCAGAGTCGTGATCGTAAGAATGATGGCGATTGCAAGTGCGGTGGGAACCTTGAGTTTCAGCAGTTTCTCCATAAGGGGACTTACCAGCATAAAGACAAAGACCGCAATGGCAAGAGGAATCACGACGGAGGAACCTGTCTTGAGTATGGCCAGGGCCAGTACTATGCCGATGAAAACAATTACCCTTCTGGCGACCTTATCCATCATCTCCGTTTTTTCTCCTTTTGTCTGATTATAGAAAAATATCCTTCAGTTGAATAGAATCAAAATCATGGAAAAGACAGACGGCAGTGACAGAATAGAAATCGTTCTTGTGGAAACACAGGACGGTGCCAATATAGGAAGCGTGTGCAGGGCAATGAAGACGATGGGACTGACCCGGCTGACAATTGTCGGCGACAGGGCATATGACGAGAACCGGGTACGCACCCTCGCCCTTCACGCCTCGGATGTATGGGAGAATGCAAGAAGGGTCAGCACTCTCGACGAAGCCCTTGCCTCTTCCGTCTTCAGTGTGGGAGCTACAAGACGCAGGGGAAAGTTCAGGAAGATGAGCTCCTACTCTCCCGAGCAGCTTTCCGTAAAGATAAAAAGCATTCCGGAAGGCCGGGTATCAATAGTGTTCGGGCGTGAGGCTGACGGACTGAGGGATGATGAAGTCAATAAGTGCGCATCTATATGTACGATTCCGACTTCTCCTCTTTTTCCCTCCCTCAATCTCTCCCAGGCGGTGCAGATAATATCCTATGCACTCTTCACCGGAGGCCTGGAATTCACCCCCGGTATGACTGCAGTCACGAAGGAACGGATAAAGAGTGCCGTGGACGGCATGTCGGAAAATCTTGACGGGATAGGCTACTACAAATGGGATGAAGAGAAGAAGTGGACGGAACAGTTACTGAGCGACATCATAGAGCGGGCAGGACTCAGCGAAAGCGAGCTGCAGCGCTTTGAAAAACTCTTCAGGAAGACAAGGTCCATCGTTCTTTTCAAAGAAAAGGAAAAATAGTCGCTTTTCTGCATTATCTGCACTAAATTAAATTCATCACATAAAGAGGAAAACAATGGCAAGCAGGGTATTTTATTCAGATTTAAGAACAAGAAACAATATGTCCCTTCTGGAAAAGCTCGACAGGCTTCTTTCAAGGGCCGGATTCGACACGATCGACTTTACCAGCCGATATGCAGCCGTGAAGATGCACTTCGGGGAAAGCGGCAACCTCGCCTATCTCAGACCGTCCTGGGCGAAAGTCGTTGTGGAAAGGATAAAGAAGAACGGAGGGAAGGCATTCCTGACAGACTGCAACACGCTGTATGTAGGCTCAAGAAAGAATGCTGTGGATCACCTCACCTCAGCCGAGGAGAACGGATTCAACTCTGTCACGACCGGAGCACATGTCATCATAGCAGACGGCCTCAAGGGAGACGACGATATTGAAGTCCCGGTCGACGGTAAATACGTCAGGTCGGCAAAGATCGGACGGGCAGTGATGGATGCCGACATATTCATCTCGCTGACCCACTTCAAGGGCCATGAGGCGACAGGCTTCGGCGGTGCCCTGAAAAACATAGGCATGGGGTGCGGAAGCAGAAGGGGAAAAATGGAGATGCACAACCAGGGGAAGCCCCGTGTCGTTGAGGAAAAATGCATAGGCTGCCATAAATGCGTGAAATCCTGTGCCCACTCGGCTCAGGTTTTCCAAAGCGGAAAATGCATGATAGACCATGAAAAGTGTGTCGGATGCGGACGTTGTCTTCCCGTATGTCCCGTAAATGCAATAGTCCCGACAGTCGACAACTCGGCAGAAGAGCTCAACATGAGAATGATGGAATATTCAAAGGCCGTACTTCAGAACCGTCCGTCTTTCCACATAAGCATAGTCACCGATGTCTCGCCGCTCTGTGACTGCTATGGCTGCAACGACCTTCCGATTGTTCCGAACATCGGCATGTTTGCATCCTTCGATCCCGTCGCACTGGATATGGCATGTGCAGATGCGGTCAACAATGCTCCTGTCATCAGAGGCTCTGCGCTGAGCGAAGTTGAACACCACGACCACGACCATTTTTCATCGCTTCATCCTGATACGAACTGGAAGCAGGGACTGGAATATGCCGAGAGCCTCGGTATAGGAACAAGAGAATATGAACTCGTCAGAGTGGAATAAGGAGAGAATATCATGAAAAAAACAGTAACCGTATTATCTGCACTGCTGATTCTGCTTTCATGCCTTAATGCAAACAGTGAAGACACAGGCAGAGAAGACTGGAACCTTCACTTCGGAACAGGAATCTACGTCAGTCAGATAGGCTTCAGCAGAAACTTCGGGGAAATGGAAGTCGGAGCAAACCTTGATACAGGTTTTCCGAACCTCTTCATCATCTCAATGATAGACGGAGCATCGGAAAACGGAGGGCTGACGGGTCAGGACATATGGACTTCCCTGACGGGAAGCCTTTCCATTGCCTATGCAGGAGATGTCTATTTCAAGTATGACGTAATAAAAAGCGGAAAGTTTGACTTCGACCTCTCGGTAGGACTTGCCGGTATCTACTCCACCCTCTCCTTTTTAAGAATAGCCGGCGGTTTCGTCGAAGCGGGATTCAGGCTCGGCTACAACTTCAACAGCCGGAACGGCATCTACCTGGAAACGAACGTACCCGCCTATGCCTTCACGGCATCACAGGCAAAGAATGACGAAGAATGGAGCTACCAGAGCGGTTTTCTTACAGAAGAACCCGCTACGATGCTGCTCATAAGCGGACTCTTCTGCACAAGAATCGGCTACCGCCACAGCTTCTAGACCGAAGAGCCGAAGACAGCCTTCTCGATGATGGCTGAGGCTATTACCCTGTCCCCGTCGTACACGACAGCGCTCTGTCCGGGGGCAGGGGCCTTGACACAAGACGAGAAGGTAAGGGAAAAACCGCGGTCTGTCTCGGCTGCGGTACAGGGAACTCCGGGGGAAGTCGAACGTATTCTTGCCGAATACACCCTGTTTTTCTCAAAGGACGTTTCGCCGACCCAGTTGACAAGAGAACAGTCAACCCCGAGTCCCCTTATATGCTTCCCGGTTCCGGCAACGACCTCATTTCTTTCCGGATTTATTGCCACGACATACAAAGGCTCAGGATAGGAAACACCAAGTCCCCTCCTCTGCCCTATGGTATAATGCCAGAAGCCGTTGTGCTCTCCAAGCTTTCTTCCGTCTTCTGCAAGCACTATCGGCCCCTTTCTGTCACTGACACCAAGTAAATCGGCGTAATCACCGCTGTAGAAATCCTGACTTTCAGCCATTCCTTCCCTGTGAAAGGTTTCTTCGACGTCAATCTTCCGCACGTCGCTCTTTTTCATGCTGCCGAGCGGAAAGAGTGTCGTGGACAGCTGCTCCTGCGTAAGACGCGACAGAAAGTACGACTGGTCCTTGCCTCTGTCGACTGCCGTCAGCAGGTCATAGCGCTTCGTCACTTCATTGTATCTTATGCGGGCATAATGCCCGGTCGCAAAATAATCGAAGTCGAAGAGGCTTCTCGCCTTCTCCACCATTGCCCCGAACTTTATCTTTGTGTTGCACCAGATGCAGGGATTCGGGGTCCGGCCGTTCATGTATTCCTCACGGAAATTCCTCAGGACTGTCGATTCATAGAGTGCAGAGCAGTCAACGGTGTGATGGGGAATTCCGATCTTTCTGCAGATCTTCCTGATTTCATCAATCTCCTCTTCCTTTGCAGGATTGTAG
>CAVBWE010000039.1:0-19922 GCA_963598715.1 Sphaerochaetaceae bacterium
CCTATACAGACAGACAGTTCAGGGAAGAGGCACTCAGGTGTCTCGGATGTGGTTTTGCCCAGGTTGATGCTGAGAAGTGCATCGGATGCGGAATCTGCCAGAAGCTCTGTCCGGAAGGCGATGTCATTACACTCGTGAAGAAATAAGGAGGAAGAAAGATGAACAATATCAAACGTACGGCTCTCGTTGTCGGAGCAGGCCCCGGCGGCAGTACAGCTGCATTCTACCTCGCGAAGGCAGGAGTTGATGTGCTTCTTGTCGACAAGGAAACATGGCCCAGAGACAAAATCTGCGGAGGAGTATATCTTTCAAGCCTCTACCCGATGCTTAAGGAGATGGGCTGTTTCGACCAGATGTATTCGCAGCAGGCATGCAACATCACGACCATGAGGCTCATCAACCGTCAGGAAGAATATATCGTTCTTGATGTGGATCCGTTCATGATTGCCCCGAGGCGCTTCACGGACGACCAGATCAGGCGGGCTGCCATCAGAGAAGGTGCTGACTTCATGGAGAACTATGAGGCTACTTCACTTATCATGCGTAAGGGTGTCGTAAAGGGTGTCCATGGTCTTTATCATAATGAGCCGATGGATATAGAAGCTGATGTCGTTGTCATCGCAAACGGTTCCCACAGTGAACTTTCGCGCCAGCTTGGTGCTTTTGTCGACGACCCGGACATGACAATGTACTGCTTCCGCGCATATCTCGACGGTGTTGAGGGACTTGTTCCGGGACAGGCTGAGGAATACTACGTACCGATGGGACTTAACGGATGGAGCCCGATCTGTACGACATGGCTTAATCCTCACTATGAGGGTAAGCAGGCCGTTCTCGGACTTACGATTACTGAAAAGGCTCTCAGAGATTCAGGACTTTCGTCGATGGAATTCTATGAATACTGGAAGAACAACACTAAGTTCGGACAGGAAAGGTTGAAGAATGCAACTCTCATTGATAAGTTCCGCGGATGGCGTCTTCCGGGATCGCGTAAGCTCGCTCAGAGCGTCTATCCCGGTGCAATCCTCATAGGTGATGCAATTGCCGCAGCCGAGTGTGCCTTCGAATACGGCATACCATCTGCAATGGTCGGCGGTCAGATTGCTGCCGGAGTAATTGCAGAATGTGACAAGAAGGGTGACTTCTCGTTCGAAGAGCTTAACAAGTATCAGGCACTGGCTGCAGGTGCCCTGGATCCGGGCCTGCAGTTCAACGGATTGTTCCGTGATGAGCTTCTGAACAAGGAAGAGGTCATGAATGACTTCTTCAGGTGGGTAAAGCTCCAGGACGGATATCCTCATCTCTCATTCAGCGGCTGTGCAATGAAGTATATGAGTGAGGTTCTCGGACTTGATATACAGATTACGGAGAATTCAAGATCTCAATAATGCTCCGTTGTCGAGGAACAGAGGCCGCAGGGAATGAACCGCGGCCTCGTTCTTTTAAGGCAAATTCAGAAACAGCAAGGCAAGATAATGTCGGAGAAATGGAACTGATGCTGTTACAGTAAGCAGTTCTTTCCATGGCCAAAGTGAAGAGCATTCATGGTTTTTGATAAAAGAAGAGGGGAATCAGCATTATTAGAGCTGAGAGTGCATGATTGAAAAGCCATCTTTTCCTGTTGCTTGACTGAAAAAATGTGTGCCACCACGGTTTCAGCAGGCAGAATCGTACCGGATGAAACACCGGAACGCACTCAGGGAGAATATGCGTAAAATCAGAGATATTTTCCCGTGATGCTGTCCTTGTTGTTCCTTATTTCCTCCGGTGTGCCTGTGCAGACGATTCTTCCTCCCTCATCTCCGCCTCCGGGGCCCATATCTATGACGTAGTCGGCATTTCTTATTATGTCCCTGTCATGTTCTATTACTATGACGGTGGCACCGTTATCCATCAGGGTCTGGAAAACCGAAAGCAGGACCTGTACGTCAAGGGGGTGGAGGCCGATCGAGGGTTCGTCGAATACAAATACCGAGTCACTCTGTGCCTTCCCGGTTTCGGATGCGAGCTTGAGCCGCTGTGCTTCTCCTCCCGAGAGCCCGGGAGTCTCCTCCCCGAGTGTAAGGTACCCGAGTCCCAGCTCCTTCAGAGTATTGAGCTTCTCCCTTACGCTTTTCATGTCCTTTGAAAAACTTAATGCCGAGTTGATGTCCTTTGCCATCAGACAAGGGAGCGTCATTTCTTCTCCGGAGGTGTTCTTGAGCTTTATTTCCCCGGCTTTGGCCGAATACCGTGATCCCCTGCAGTCCGGGCATGGAATGTCCACGTCCGGAAGAAACTGTACGTCGAGGCTTACTTCTCCCGTTCCGTCACAGCACGGGCACCTGAGCAATCCGGTATTGTAGGAAAAGTCTCCGGCCCTGTATCCCCGGGCCTTTGCTGCCGGAGTCGAAGCATAGAGCTTTCTCAGTTCATCATGTACCCCGGCATATGTTGCGACGGTTGAGCGTACATTTATTCCGATAGGGGAGGCATCGATAAGCTTGACGTGTCTTATACCCTCTGCAGATATTTCCTTTATGTGACCGGGCAGTGCCTTTGTGTTCACTGCCGCCTCAAGAGCCGGAACAAGGCTTTCAAGTACCATTGTCGTCTTCCCCGATCCCGATACTCCCGTTACAACCGTAAGCCTTCCTTTCGGGAAATCAGCTTCAAGAGGCTTTACTGTGTGGATCTGTCCTGTCGAGAGATGAATACGCCCATATCTGAAGAGCTCGTCTTCAGGACAGCATTTTCTTGTCCTGACCTCAGCTTTTCCGGAGAGAAACGGTCCGATCAGGGAGGCTGTATTGCCACCGATCCAGTCCGCATCCTTGAGAATCTCGGTATCATGGTCGACAAGGATTACGGAGTTACCGTCACTGACAAGGTCATTCATTACTCCCGTCAGTCCGGCTATATTTGCCGGATGAAGGCCGATTGAGGGTTCGTCGAGAACGTAGAGTACCCCGGTTGTACGGTTTCTCACGGACCGTGCAAGCTGTACCCTCTGCCTCTCTCCCGTGGAGAGAGTGGATGCGGCGCGCTCGAGTGTGAGGTATCCGAGTCCCAGGTCAATCAGCCTTTCTGCCGTATCAAGGAAGGAGTCACATATGTTCTTTGCCATCGGACGCATCTCTTCGGGAAGACTCCCGGGAACTGAATTTACCCAGTTTATGAGCTCTGAGAGAGTCATTTCACATGCCCTGTCGAGTGATATTCCCCTGATAAGAGGTTCCCGGGCCCTGCTGCTGAGCCGGGTTCCCCCGCATTCCGGGCAGACATCTTCCTTAAGGAATTTCTCGACACGCTTCATGCCTTTCTCGTCCTTTACCTTAGCCAGTGCATTCTCGACAGTGTAGATGGCGTTGTAGTATGTAAAGTCCAGCTCGCCTGCCTCATTTCCGTTCTTCGACCTGTAGAAGATATGCTTCTTTTCCGCGGGGCCGTGATAGACAATATCCTTTTCCTTTTCGCTGAGGTCCCTGAAAGGTACATCTGTCCTCACTCCCATTGCCCGGCAGACATCCGTCATTAGTGACCACATGAGGCTGTTCCATGGCGCAACTGCACCTTCATCGATGGTCTTTGTTTCGTCGGGAACAAGGGATGAAACATCTACAGTGCGCACGATTCCCGTCCCGCCGCATTTTCTGCATGCTCCGCTGCTGTTGAATGACAGATCCTCTGCCGAAGGCGGATCAACAGGGGAGCCGCATATTGGGCAGATGAGGTCCTTCTCTGCTGCAACGGCAAGGGACGGCTCAAGATAGTGGCCGTTCGGACAGCGGTGGGAAGCAAGGCGGGAGTACATGAGGCGGAGGCTGTTCAGAAGCTCCGTTGAAGTTCCGAATGTGCTTCTGATTCCCGGAATTGCGGGACGCTGATGAAGTGCCAGGGCAGCCGGTACATACAGAACTTCGTCCACGAGAGCCCGGGAGGCCTGAGTCATGCGGCGCCGCGTGTATGTGGAGAGTGCCTCAAGATAACGCCGGGAGCCTTCTGCATACAGCACGCCGAGTGCCAGTGATGACTTTCCCGAACCCGATACTCCCGCTATTGCTGTTATCTTTCCAAGCGGAATCTCCACATCGATGTTTTTCAGGTTGTGGACCTTTGCTCCACGGACAATCATTCTGTCTTTCATTGTTTTTTCTCCGCCATGACAGTATTACAGCTTCCGGAAGGTTTTTCAGCAGTTATTTTCTGTCGAGTCCGACAAGATAGATTTCGAATGAATCGTCCCTGCATGCCTTCGGCTTGAAGGGCTTTGCCTTCTGGAACATGTTCCTCATCATTTTAAGTATCTCCACCTGACCGCCCCCCTGGAAGATCTTTATGACAAGATTCCCGTGTGTCCTGAGCTGCTCGGATGCAAGGAGTACGACCTGTTCGGCAAGCCACTCGGAGCGTGTGGTGTCGACGGTACGGTTTCCTGTCGTCATGGGGGCTGCATCGGAGATGATGCAATCGTAGGGCCCGAGTTCAATGAGTTTCCTTCTGTTCTCGGAGCTGAATGCATCACCTGTGATTTCCGTGACTGTCGGGGGAACCGGGTTGAGGTTCAGCGGGTTGAGGTCTATCGAGACTATCCTTCCGTTTCCCTTGATGAGACAGCGGTCAGTGAAGAGTGTCCAGGAGCCCGGTGCCGCTCCGACGTCGAGTACGCTGTCACCCGGCTTTATGAGGTGATGGACGCTGTTTATTTCCTCGAGTTTGTAGACGCTTCTTGCCGGATAGCCTTCACGTCTTGCCCTGAGAGTGTATGAATCCGCCCTGTCTCTTCTGCTGTTTGCCATTTTTTTCTGATGTCCCCGGATAGATTAAACAATCTTTCCCGAAAATGTTAAAGTGCTCAGGTTCCGCCGTGAAAATAAAGGCCGGCGGTGATAACTGCAGACGAATGACCGGAAAGAAAGCGGTCCTGCATTTGAAAATCATCTTTTCTCATCGTGTGCTTTCATACGGAAGTGATAGCCTGTGCATTTATGCAGATTTCTCACAATCCGATTCTTTCTTCGAAGCTTCATCCATGCATTGTGAATGCCTTTTCAGAGCATTGACGTTAGCCGGTTCCGGTTTTTGGCCTTACGAAGCTCTTCATGGTAAGGCCGGAGTGCGTTTCCTTTCTGAATGCCTGTACTGAGAAAGAGAAACGAATCACCTGGTCAGATACCTGCGGTGTGTTAGTCATGTATTGCCTTTTGCCGGTTTCAATACAGGCAGATTTTCTTCTGCCAGTTTGATGAGGTACCGGATTTCTTCCGTATTTTCCAGACTGTACCTGCAGATGACCGCATTTAACCGGGTCAGCTGGGGGGTAATGGAGAAATAGCATATGTTCAGATTGTCCGCTGCTGCCGAACGGGGCATGAAGGAGACTGCAATATTGTGGTTGATCATATTGCCCAATGTCGTCATGTTGCTGATTTCGCACACGATATTCGGGTGAAAGCCTGCTTCTTCCAGGACTCTGTTCACTGCACGACGGGAACTTGAGTTGGTCTTGCTTAGGATAAAAGACTCTTTGCCGAAAAAATCCATGAGCTCCGGAATGGAAAGCGTAGTGGTGCCGGCCGGTATTTTTGACAGGGCCACATGTTCCCTGCTGACTGCAAAAACCATTTCTTCCTGGCGAAGAATCTTCTGGTAGCCGGAGTACCCGTTGAGCGTATCTGTGGCAAGAAATGCAATATCGATGGATTCTTCCTGAATATATTTCTTGAGGTTCTGATGATTCTCATCATAGAGTTCCAGTTTTGAATCCGGGTACCGTTCCTGAAACATGGGCGCTATGGTTGTCATCAAGGCATTGCCCCAGATGGAGTTGATGCCGACACGTATGTGGGTAAGACCACGCATCCTTCCGATCTTCTCTTCCATTTTCTGTTCCAGTTTCCGTACCTCTGATGCAAAAGCATGGTATACAAGTCCTTCAGGGGTAAGGGTCAGATTGCCTTTCCTGCGATAGAAAAGCTGGCATCCCAGTTCATGCTCAAGATTCGACAGATACTGGCTCAATGATGACTGGGAGACATGCACTTCCGCTGCTGCCTTGTTCATGTTCCTTTGTCTGGCTATTTCGAGGAAATATCCCAGTTGTGCAGTGTTCACGTTTGCCTCCTGTTCATTAATTATACTAATCTATCAAAATAAGTAAAACCGATTTATATCATTACTAATTCATATTATGCATCCACATGGTTCCAATCATATACTAGTGGCAGCAATAAGGAGTGCTCGCTCATGGGTTCATATGTCCTGAGGAGAATCTGGCAGATGGTGCTGATTCTCTTTCTGATTTCCATTGCAATTTTTCTTCTGATGTCCATGCTGCCGGGAGATCCTGTGTACGCCATGCTGGGTGAAGAGGTCTCGGAAGCTGAATACCGGCGTGTTTATCTGGAGCTGGGACTCGACAAGCCGCTGGTTGTCCGGTACTTCAACTGGCTTCTGGGGGCGTTGCACGGTGATTTCGGTCAGTCAATCCAGTTTCATAAGCCTACCATGGATGTAATCAGGGAACGCATCCCGATTACCCTGGTGCTGGCTTTCCTTGCCTTCATGATCAGTATTCCTCTTGGTATCTTCTTCGGTGTCATTACTGCGGTCTACCGGGGGAAAAAGATTGATACGGTCGTGACTTTCCTTGCAAACCTGACTGCATGCCTTCCCCAGTTCTGGGTCGGACTTCTGATGATGTATATCTTTTCCCTGAAGCTCGGATGGCTTCCTTCCTACGGATTTACCTGGATCTGGGACGATTTTTCTACGGGACTCAGACAGCTTATAATTCCTCTGTTTTGCCTGTCTCTGGGCGGAATTGCAAGCGTTACCAGGCAGACAAGATCCAGCATGCTTGAAGTCATCCGGCAGGATTATGTGAGGACAGCATCCTCCAAAGGACTTACGGAAAAGAAGATTATCTTTGTCCATGCGTTGAAGAATGCACTGATTCCGGTCATTACGATTCTGGGAATGAGACTGGGAACCCTGATTGCGGGTTCAATGTTTGTAGAATCCGTCTTTTCAATTCCCGGTATGGGATCGCTTCTGGTGAAAGCCATCACATCCAAGGATATTCCGGTAGTACAGGCGTGTGTCCTGATTATTGCCCTTGTCTCCTGTGTCATCAATCTGATTACCGACATTCTTTATGCGGTCGTGGATCCGAGAATCCGCTTGGAATAAGGGAGCTTGATATGTGTGAAAACAATAAAGTAAGGAAATTCATGGCTGCGCTTTTTTCAAGGCGTATTGTACTGATTGCCTTTGTTATCGTGGTTCTCTTTGTGATGGTGGCATTCTTTGCCCCCTTCCTTGCTCCCTATGACCCGGACTATGCAGATTTTGCGGCTTCTCTTTCCGGCCCTACAAAGGAACACTGGCTGGGAGCGGACAGCTACGGGCGTGATGTTCTGAGCCGTATCATCTTCGGTACCCGCGTCAGTCTGATTGTCGGTCTTCTTGCCGTATGTGTTGCCTGTGTTATCGGAACGGTGCTGGGCATGATTGCCGGATATTTCGGAGGTGTTGTAGACGATGTCATCACAAGGTTCACGGAAATGCTCCGCGCAATTCCTCAGGTAGTCCTTGCAATGGCCCTCACTGCAGTTTTCGGCAGTGGAATCCGGAATCTTTCCATCATTCTCGGTATCTCCTCTATGGCAGGATACATCCGTATGATGAGAGGGCAGGTACTGACCATCAGGCAGACTGATTACATCATGGCCGGCAAGCTGCAGGGAAACAGGGATTTTCGACTGATGTTCCATCATATTCTTCCAAACAGCATTTCCCCCATCATCGTCATGATGACTCAGCAGGTCGGTTCGACAATTCTTGCAGAAGCAGGCCTGAGCTTCCTGGGACTGGGAATCAGTGCTCCTACCGCTTCATGGGGAAGCATGGTCAGTGAGGGAAGGATGTTTCTTCTTCAGAATCCGGTTTTTGCCCTTTCTCCCGGAATCTGCGTGGCTGTACTGGTCATCAGTCTGAATGTGTTCGGTGATGGTATCCGCGATGTCCTGGATCCGAGACTAAGAGGGGAGCTGTAAGGAGGCTGACATGCAAAACAAGCATCTTTGGGAAATCCGGAATATACAGACCTGTTTCAGAACGGACGGGAAGAATGTCAAGGCCGTCGACGGGGTCTCCATGTATCTTGACCGCGGAGAAATTATAGGTATCGTCGGCGAATCCGGAAGCGGGAAGTCTGTCACGATGATGAGCATGCTGCAGCTTGTTTCCTCTCCGGGAAAGGTTGTCGGAGGAGAAGTCTATCTGGATGGTTTTGAGGGAAACATGCTGGATTACGGGCCTCATAGCGAAGAGATGAGAACCATGCGCGGTGGAAGGGTCAGTATGATCTTTCAGGAGCCGATGACTTCACTGAACCCTGTTCTTACAATCGGCTATCAGATTCAGGAGAACATAATGCTGCATCTGCATCTCTCTCAGGACGATGCGAAAAAACGGACCATTGAGATGATGAAGATGGTCAATATACCGGATGCGGAGGAACGTTTCGACTATTATCCGCAGCAGTTCTCCGGTGGAATGCGGCAGCGTATCATGATTGCCATGGCCATGTCCTCCAATCCGGATATCCTGGTTGCTGATGAGGCGACGACTGCGCTGGATGTCACGACACAGGCACAGCTGCTGGAGATGATGAGGGACATTGCCAAGAAAACCGGAACGGCAGTCATTATCGTTACCCACAATCTGGGAGTTGTTGCACGGTTTGCGGAGCGTATCTATGTAATGTACGCAGGCTCCGTTGTGGAGAATGCGGAGACCATGACTCTCTTCAAGAGTCCGGAACATCCCTATACAAGAGCCCTTCTGAGAGCAATTCCGAGACTGGACGATCCCAAGGACCGTATTCTCATTCCGATTGACGGATTACCGCCAAACCCGGCAACGCGTCCGGATTATTGTCCGTTTTACGACCGTTGCGGATACCGGATGGATTTCTGCCGGGAAGAGAAGAAGCCGGAGCTTCGGGAAGTATCTCCAGGCCATTACTGTGCATGTCTGCTTTCAGATGAAGAAAAGGCCGAAAAGGCACGGATTATTGCCTCCCGTGAGCAGCGGAATGCACCTGAATCCCATATAAGTGAGGAACACTGCCTGGAAGTGGAAAATGTCAGAAAGTATTTTCCGGTCTTCCGGGGGTTGCTCAGAAAAAAAGTCGGTGAAGTCAGGGCCATAGAAGACATCACCTTTCATGCAAGGAAGGGTGAAACTCTTGGTATTGTGGGTGAAAGCGGGTGCGGTAAAACCACGCTGGCACGCTGTATAATGCGTGTCTATAAACCGGAAGAGGGTCGCATTCTGTTCTCCGGAAAGGATATCTCACGTCTGTCGGAAAGGGAAATGCTTCCTTACCGGCCGAGAATGACGATGATATTTCAGGATCCGTTCTCCTCTCTGGATCCCAGGCAGACCGCAGAGTCGATAGTAGGAGAGTCATTGAAGCTTCATCACCTGGTCAGGAGTCGGGCTGAGTATGATGAGAGGGTTGATGAACTTTTCCGTATTGTCGGACTGGATCCCGCACTGAAGTTTCGTGTTCCCCACGAGTTCTCGGGAGGACAGCGGCAGCGTATCGGTATCGCAAGGGCACTTTCCACACGTCCCGACCTGATTATCTGCGATGAACCGATTTCCGCCCTTGATGTCTCCATCCAGGCTCAGATTATCAACTTGCTGGAAGATTTGCAGTCCAGGCTTGGCATGACGTATCTGTTCATAGCCCATGACCTTGCCGTGGTAAAGCATATCAGCGACCGTATCCTTGTAATGTACCTTGGACGTATCGTTGAAATAGCGCCATGTGAGGAGCTCTATGAGAACACCCTGCATCCTTATACCAGGGCACTTCTTGCAGCTGTTCCGGTAGCTGATCCGGAAATTGAACGCTCCCGTGAAAGGGTTCCGATTTACGGGGAAGTGCCGAGTCTGTCACGGCGTCCCTCAGGCTGTCCTTTCCATGACAGGTGTCCGCAGGTCACTGAACGGTGCCGTAAGGATGTTCCTGTATTGAAGAATGTTGGGAACGGACATGAAGTTGCATGCTTCCTGTATGAAAAATGACTGAAACATAACAGAGAGAAACAAGGAGGTTACTCGATGAAAAAAGTAATGAAAATGACTGCACTTGTGCTGTCAGTCGCCATGATGCTCACATTCCTTGCCGGATGCGGAGGAAAGAAAAATTCCGGGCAGGCCCAGGCTTCCCAGCCGGCTGCTGCCGGCACGGAAGTAAAATCCGGTTCCGCTCCGGAGGAGAAGGAGTATAAGGAAGGCGGAAAACTGGTTATCGCAGCTGCTGTCGGAGCCAATACCTTCTTCATGCCTACATCCAGTACTACAGGCAATAACTTCATGGCTGCTGCGGCAATCGAACAGCTTGGCCGCGTTGAAGCCGACGGTGATGTTGTCCCCTGGCTTGCGGAGAGCTTTGAGACTGACCCGGATAAGCTGACTTTCACAGTCAAGCTCAGGCCGGATGTGAAGTTCCATGACGGATCCAGCTGCGATGCCGATGCAGTTGCCTGGAATATCGAGCAGTATATCGCCAATGGACATGCCTCTGAGATCGGTTCCCCGAAAGAGGTGAGGGTCATTGATCCTCTTACTGTTGAAATCCAGTATGACAAGTGGGCCAACAACTGGGCGAATGTCATCGGTGCGATCTTCATCAGCTCAAAGGAAGCCTATGAAAAGAACGGTAAGGAGTGGTGCGCAATCAATGCAGTCGGAACCGGTCCGTTCAAGCTTACCCAGTTCATTGCAGACAACAAGGCCGTCTATGTGAAGAACGAGAATTATCGCATCAAGGGGCTTCCGCATCTGGATGAACTTGAAATCGACGTTGTCAGTGACATGAATACCCGCGTTTCTGCTTTGATGAACAAGGAAGTCAACGTGGCAATCAAGTTTGAGAATGCAAAGATTATCGAGATGATCGAAAAGGCAGGTTTCGAGAGTATCGGACGGCAGAATGCAAACGTTGCTGATATCAAGCACATCATCTGGAACAGCAAGAGCACAAAACATCCGATGGGAGACCTCAAGGTCCGTCAGGCCATCATGCACTCCATTGACTGGGACAACGTGGCAAAGAGCCTCACCGGGGGACTCGGGGAAGCAACACCTCTGTTCTGTACAAAGGATTCCTGGGCAATGAGTCCGGATGCCGAGTTCTATACCTTTGATCCGGAACTTGGAAAGAAAATGCTTGCCGAGGCAGGTTATCCTGATGGTTTCGATACCACGATCTACTGTACATCGGCCAACAACGATACTGCCACTGCCTTCCAGGCCTGCCTTGCACTTGTCGGCGTAAGGGCAAAGGTTGAAGTCCTCGATAAGTCCAAACTTGCAAAGATGCAGGTTGCTGACGATATTGACGGTTTTATTGCCAACCGCGGTGCCAGCCAGATGGACTATACTGCCAACTATATCCGCCTGTACTCCTCCGAAGGCATCAAGAACCATGGCATCATGCTGCGTCCGGCAGAGTTTGAGGAACCGCTTTTTGCCGCACGGGAAGCAAAGACGCTTGATGAGAAGAAACAGAATCTTCAGAAAGCTGCAAAGGCGCTTGTACAGGACTATGTCATGCTGACACCGATGGGCGTGGTTTACTATCAGTCCTTTGCACAGCCTGATGTAATGAATACCGGCATATATGATGCCTCGCTTGAGCAGTGGACGCCGGAAGCGGTCGCCTTCAGGAAATAAGGAGAAGTGATTATGACCTGGCAGACAGGAATACGGGTTCAGCAGCTTGTTGCTTCCGATTACACGGACGAGCAGCTTCTTTTCCTCAAACAGATGGGCATAAATGATGTCTGTGTCTTATTTAAAGACAATCATACGGATTATGACTCAGTCATGAGGTTCGTGGATCGTCTGCACAGGTTTGGCCTGCATCCTTCAGATGGCGGGAACCGCACTATTTACAAGAATCCGGCCATTCATCTCGGCCTTCCCGGCCGGGATGAGGGTATAGATGCTTACAATGCGTTCTCACGCATCCTTGCCAGGGCCGGTATTCTTGTCAATTACATGACATGGGAACCCAATGGTGTTCTTCAGACATGCTATGGGGTGGGAGCTCACACCAGGGGAGCCATAGGCCGCATCGTCGATATGGATCAGCTGAAGACGCTGCCTTATACTCACGGCCGCTTCTACTCCAGGGATGAGATGTGGCAGAACTACCAGTACTTTATCGACAGGGTGATCCCCGTCTGCGAGGAACTGGGAATGAAGATTGCCATCCACCCCAACGATCCCCCCGTACCGGAACTCTGCGGTATCAGCAACCTGATTATCAGCTCTGACGATTATCGTAAGGCAATCGCCCTTGCCGGAGGCAGTCCCGTCATAGGTATCAAGATGTGTATCGGATGCTGGCTGGAAGGGGGAGAACATTTCGGGAACGTCCTGAATGATATTGACGAATTTGTCAAAGCCGGAAGGGTACTCAGCGTTCATTTCCGCAATGTCAGCAGCCCGCTTCCAAGGTTTGAGGAAACGCTGATTGAGGACGGTTATATGGATATGTACAAAGTACTCGGACAGCTGGTTGAAAGCGGTTATGATGGACCGGTTTCCGTTGACCATGTCCCTGACTATGTGGAATCATGCGGCGGGAAAAATTCTTCCTGGGCTTATTCCAACGGATATCTCAAGGCACTTCTTGCCTGCATCCTCCGGGAGGTCCACCCATGATTTTCTATCCGAAAGAATTCCGGATTGAACCTGATGAGGCAAGGCTGTTCGATGAAGAAAACATCATTGAAGAGGCTGAGAAAAGCCTTTCTGAGCCCATTCCGCATATCACCGATGCAGTAAGTCCTCACAGTCCGGGCTCAATACATGATTACTATTCTGAAGCCGATTACTGGTGGCCGGATGAGACGAAACCTGACGGACTTCCTTTCATCATGAAGGATGGTCAGACGAATCCCGGTAATTTTGTGGCTCACCGGCAAATTCTTCGCCGGATGCGGAATCTCGTGGCAAGTCTGTCCTGCGGCTATAAGATAACGGAAAGGGAGGATTATGCAGAAAGGGCGGTATGCATTCTAAGAGAGTTCTTTCTTGATGAGAAAACCCGGATGAATCCGAATCTTGAATATTCCCAGGCAATTCAGGGAGTCTGCAAGGGGCGGAGCATCGGGATCATCGATACCCTTCATCTGATAGACGTTCCTTTTGCAATCGAGGCAATCAGACGGTCTCCCTTTATGGATACGGAAACGTATTGCGGGCTTCAGGACTGGTTTGCCCGGTATCTTGGCTGGATGCTGACTTCACGAAACGGTATCGGGGAAATGATTCATCCCAATAATCATTCCATCTGTTATTTTGTCCAGGTGGCAGTTTTTGCATCCTTTACCGACAATGAGCAGATCCTGCAGTTTTGCAGGGATCAGTTCAAAAAACGTCTGATTAAACAGCTGATGAGTGATGGAACCTTTCCGAAAGAGCTTCATCGCACCAAGCCGTACAGTTACTGTTCCTTTGTGCTGGATAATTTCATTACGCTCTGCTTCGTGCTTTCAACTGAAGAAGAAAACCTCTGGAAATACTGTTCTCCGGAGGGAAGCTGCTGCCGTAAGGCCCTCGATTTCATGATGCCTTATCTGATTGACAAGACATCCTGGCCATATTCTCCGGACGTCATGCATTTTGAGGCTTTTCCGGTCCGGTATTCCTTTCTGGTCTTTGCCGGACTTACTCTGGGTGACGAGAGATGCCTGAATCTCTACAGACGGCTGCCTTTGCATACAGATGATGAGGAAGCGCGGAGGAATATGGGCGTCCAGTATCCTATGCTCTGGGTATGGTGATTTTTCCTGCATCCCTTCTGCCGCATTGATGAAGAGAAGACCGGGCGCTCCCGTCTGACGCCTGATACGGCAAATGTGGAATACAGAGTTCTGACGAGCCGGGAAAACGCAATGACAGGCGGTGTGAGCCTTGCTCTTCTTTCCATAACAGGATAAAGACTGCTATACTCAGTCTGTGAGAAATTCTATAATCAACAGACAGTTCCGGTATGTATCCTGGAATGTGACATACATATTCATAGCACTCAATCTTGCCGTCTTTGCCGTTATACAGGTCTTTCCCCTTATCACATACTATCTTGCACTTGTACCGCTTTCCGTACATTTCAATCACTGGATATGGCAGTTCGTTACGTACGCCTTCACTCATGAATCGTTCTGGCATCTCTTCTCGAACATTCTTGCCATCTATGTATTCGGATCTGCAGTCGAGAACGCCGTGGGCTCAAAGGAGTTTCTCCTCTTCTATCTGCTGACCGGAACACTTTCAGGCATAGCCTCATATTTCACATATCTTGGAACGGGCTATGCATATATGGTGATTCTCGGTGCCTCGGGAGCCGTTTATGCCCTGATGCTGCTTTTCTCCGTTCTCTTCCCGAATGCCGTTCTTCTGGTATTCGGCATCATACCGATCCGTTCACCGCTTCTTGTGATTCTGTATTTCTTCATCGAGTTCTTCAGCCGTTTCAGCGCTGACGGCACGGCACACATGGTTCATCTGTACGGGCTTTTCTTTGCGCTTCTCTACGTTATCATAAGAATGAGGATGAATCCCCTCAGAAGATGGGGAATCATATGAAGTTCCGGGAAGCAGTCAGGGAAATCAGGCGGGCCCGCCCCATAAGGGACGTACTCTCGTTCAGGGACGGAAAGCTTGATGTCACGGTCACATCCTCCTCGCTTTTTTCCGACATCAACTGTGCGCTCCCGTCCATGGACATAATTGAATATCTCTGCGAGATTTCGTCTTCATCAAATGACGAGCTGAGGATATTCCTTCCTTCAGGATGCGACAGGGAAAGGGTGAAAAGGATTTACATCAACTATCTGTCACTTGCAATCAAGAAGGACCTGAGGGAATACCGTATCATAATGACGAAGATAATCTCCTTCCTCATCTTCGGTTCGGCCGTACTTACCCTCTCCTATTTCCTTGAAGGCTCGGGAGGACGGCTTGTATCAGACAGCGTGAACATCATAGGCGGGTTTGCTGTCTGGGAGGCTGCGGAAGTCTTCTTTTTCGACCGCAGCGGGAAAAAGAGGGAAATCATGACCAAGCTCAGGCTTATCGAGGCCGAGTGGACAAGCCTGGAGTCATAGGTCGTATCCGCTGCGGACAGCGGCATAGCCCTTCTTTATCACATCATATATAAGTACAAGCTTTCTGTCGTGATGAATGAATGCACTCTTCATTGCGTTTATCGTGATCTTTTCCAGATCGTCGAATCCCAGACCGTAGGTTTCGGCTGCTATGAGCATCTCACGCGTCAGGTCAGTTCCGCTCATCAGACGGTTGTCCGACGAGAGAAAGACGCGGAAGTTGTTGCGGAGGAGAAGAGGAAACGGGTGAGCGGCATACGATTGGCAGGCTCCCGTTCCGACATTCGAAGTGAGGCACATCTCCAGCGGGATCCTCTTGTCCCTTATGTAATTTGCAAGGCTTCCCATCTTCAGTATCTTACCGTTTTCAATGGTCATGTCCTCGGTGATTCTCGTTCCGTGGCCGATTCTGTCCGCGTGACATATCTGAAGCGCCTGCCAGATGGATTCAAGTCCGAATGCCTCACCGGCATGTATTGTTATGTTGAAGTTTTTCCGTCTTATGTAGTTGAATGCCTCGACGTGCTTTTTTGCAGGATACCCGCATTCGTCTCCTGCAAGGTCGAAGCCGACGACCCCGCGTCCGGAGAAGGCAACTGCAAGCTCGGCTGTTTCGAGGCTTTTCACAGGGTCTTCGTTACGCATGGCACAGAGAATCAGGCCGTATTCTATTCCCGTTTTCCTTCTTGCCTCATCTGCTCCTCTTATGACTGTCGAGACTACCTCCTCAGGATTCATTCCCCCCTTCGTGTGGAGGGACGGAGCAAAGCGTATTTCGGCATATACGACATTCTCTTCTGCCAGGTCCAGCAGCTCCTCCTCGGCAACGCGGAAGAGCGAAGCCCTGTCCTGCATCACTGCCGTGGTGTAGCGGAAGGTTTCAAGATAGAGGGGAAGGGATTTCCTCCTGCACCCCTCCTGAAACCAGGAAGTGAGCTCTTCTCTGTCATAAGACGGAAGAGCGATGTTTCTCTCCTTTGCCAGGCTGATGATGGTCTCGGGCCTCAGTCCGCCGTCAAGGTGTTCGTGGAGTTCCACTTTCGGTACTTTTCTTATGATGTTACGGTCCAGCATGAAACCATTATACCGGGAAAGACGCCGAAAACAAGAAATAAGAATATCGCATGGTGTGGTTTTTATAACATTGATTCAATATTTTCTTTAATAAGTAGTAATTAATCAAAAAAAATCCGGTAGTTTACGAATGATTCACTTTACAAAGAACCGGTTGTCAATCATCATATTACAAATATTTTTGGAGAAGACATAAAGTGTCAAAGACAAACGAATCGGTTAACAAGAAATTACTGCAGGCTGCTGTTTCTGCCACAAAGGCAAGGGACATCAAGGAATTAATTGACAAGGGCGGCGATATCAACTGCCACAATGAATGGGGACTGACGCCTGTCATGCTCGCTTCCCAGTACAACCATTCCGTTGCCGTTCTGAAGGAAATCATCGCACAGGGCGGAGACATCAAGGAATGTGAACCCAAGTACAAGTCGAACTCGCTTCATCTTGCAGCGAACTGCTCGAAGAATCCCAAGGTCATCGAGGCTCTTCTGGATGCAGGTGCCGAGCTCGAGTGCAAGAACTATCTGGGTGAGACGGCACTTATCCTGGCTGTCAATACGAATGACGAGACAAAGATCACGACACAGCTCATCAAGAGTGGCGCAGACATCAATGCCACTGACTATCAGGGCCATTCCGTTCTGGAATATGCCAAGGCTGTGAAGAAGACCTATATCGTGAATCTTCTCAAGTCGATGGGCGCAGTGTAAGCAGAGTGCGGAATGAAAAGGGGCCGGAAGGCCTCTTTTTTATGCTTCAGGCCAGACAAAGTGCGCCGAAAGATGAGTCTCTCCGTTGTCTATGAGTACATCTTCGCCGCTCATCGAAGTATTGATGACCGCTATGAAGTATATCCAGCGGGCTATCTCTCTCTCCGTTGCCCATTTCTTCAGCGGAGTGAGCTCCATTATTTCATTCCACAGTCTTCTGTCCTCGATGACGCTTCTGTTGGATTCGGTCAATACTCCGCCGGGGGAGACGGAATTGCATGTTGCCCCGTATCTGCAGAGTCTTATGGCAGTGTTTCTTGTGTAAGCGAGGACACCTCCCTTCGATGCGGAGTAGAGCGGGAATTCCGCGCCCGTATGTGCTGATGCGGAGGCGATGTTCACTACTGCCCTTATCCCTTCATGAAATGCATATTTTTCCGTTGTGTTCACCGTGCCGCGGAGGTTCACCGCAATGTCATCTTCGGAGTTCTGGCATCCTGCAGCATTGACGAGAATCCCGGCATCCCTGATTTCAGGAAGGCTGGAAGGAACTGAAACATCCGCCGTATGGTGGTGATAGTTTTCGTGATGAATTGTTTCCGATGCTATGTCAATGCCGTGAACCGTGAAGCCGTTTTCGAGAAAGAGAACGGCTGTTTCCCGTCCGATTCCGCGGCTGGATCCTGTGATGATGGCATTATGCATTCTCTTCCTCCGCTTTTTTTATTTTCATGATATGGCGTGTCAGGGGAATGGTTATCAATGGCACGAAACCCGATTCTGCTGCAAGCTCGATAAGCGTCCCCGAGAGGACTGAAGAGAATATGTCCTTCCAGGCCATTTCATAGAGCGAGATCCCGACCGGGGCGAAGGCCAGCATCATGAATATGCAATTATCGAAGAACTGCCCTATGAGGGTCGATAAGGATGAGCGGAGCATGAAGAGAATCCCGTTGTCATTTCCCTTTTCTTCTGCCTTCTTCTTCATCCTGTCGATGATGTCGACATTGATGAAGTTCCCGATCCAGAATGCGGTCACGGATGAGATGATCGTTCTCGGACCGTTGGAGAAAATCCTTGCATAGGCTGCTGCCTGCTCACTGTATTCGGGGAGAGTCGGAATGAATACGATGAGGCGACCCACAATCATCGCGGCAAGGCTGATAACGGAGGCGATGCTTACGACTTTCATGCTCTCCGTTTTTCCCCATACCTCTTCGATGATATTGCTTATGAGGAAGATTCCCCAGCTTATGATGAGGCCTCCGTCACAGATTATGATGCTGCTTCCGAAGGATAGTCCCTTCATGCAGAAGATGTTCATCGTTACGGATATTACGGTGTACGTCACGGCCAGCGCCAGGAGCCAGTCGGATGATGTGAGGCTGTATCTTCTTTTCATGATGTTCTTGAAAAAGAGAGGGGATCCCCCTCTCTGAAAGCGGAATAGGAACGGTTCAGCTCCTCTTCCATTCCCTGTCGATTACCCTGCTCTCGATCGATGCGATTTCCTTCTCTATTTCGTTCTTTATTTCAGAAGCCAGGTCCGAGATGAGATAGGTTGTCTCTTCCCCTGTAGCGCGGTATTTGACTTCGACCTTGCCTTCCTTGTAGGAGCGGTTACCGAGCGTGATGCGGATGGGAATTCCGATGAGGTCAGCATCTGCGAACTTCACGCCTGCAGTCTCCTTCCTGTCGTCATAGAGTACTTCGATTCCGGCTTTCTCAAGTTCCTCATAGATCTTCTCTGCTTCTGCAGTGTCCTTGAGAAGTGAAACGAAGTGCACCTGGTATGGAGCAACGGTCATGGGAAGGAGAAGACCCTTCTCGTCATTGTACTCCTCGCAAAGGCACGCCAGAAGTCTTCCGACACCTATGCCGTAGCATCCCATCAGAACGGGCTTGAGTTCTCCGTTCTCATCCTGATATGTGCATCCGAGGGCTTCAGAATATCTTGTTCCGAGCTGGAAGATGTTTCCGATTTCGATTCCCTTGCTTGAGTTGAGGGGACTTCCGCATACAGGGCAGGGGAAACCCTGTCTTGCCGATGCTATGTCAGCTGTCACTGCTCCGTCATAATCCCTGCCGTAGTTCGTGTTGATGTAATGGAATCCCGTTTCGTTTGCACCTGCCACGAGATTGTTCGACTTTGCAACGGAATCGTCCACGACAAGAATGAAACCTTTTTCAGCACCGATCGGGGAGGCAAAACCGGGGACCATGCCGTACTCCCTGATCTCTTCCTCGTGTGCGGGCCTGAGGGAATTTGCCTTTACTGCATTCGTGAGCTTGCTTTCCTCGACTTCGAGGTCGCCCCTGATGATTGCGGTAATGAGCCTGTCCTTTTCTTCTCCCGTCCTGTCATCGATGAATGAACCTACCATGAATACGGCCTTGGCAGTCATTCTCGGATCGATATTGAGGAATGAGGCAAGTTCTTCGATTGTCTTTGACTCGGGCGTTGCGATTTTTTCCATCGGCTTCATATCGCCCGTGAAGTATTCCTTCCTGAACGATGCAACCTGACGGTTTTCAGTATAGCCGCAGGACGGACATGTGATGATCGTGTCTTCTCCTATCGGGGAGAGATACATATACTCATGGCTGATTTTTCCGCCCATCATTCCGGTGTCGGCTCCCACTGCAATGGCGGGAAGGCCGCAGCGGGAATAGATGCGGAAGTATGCCCTGTACTGGTCTGCATAGGCCTTGTCGAGTGAAGCCTGGTCTGCATGGAATGAGTAGGCGTCCTTCATCGTGAATTCCCTGACACGGATAAGCCCTGCCCTCGGCCTCGGGTCATCACGCCATTTCGTCTGGATCTGGTATACCATGACGGGAAGGCGCTTATAGGAGTCGATTTCGCCCTTTGCGCAGTCCGTGACCGTCTCTTCGTTGGTCATCGCAAGAACCATGTCCCTGCCGTTTCTGTCCTGGAAGCGCCCCATCTCCTTGTCTATGG
>CAVBWE010000040.1:0-6282 GCA_963598715.1 Sphaerochaetaceae bacterium
CGCCCGGAAAGTCCTTTTATCCTTTCTTTCCGCTTTCAGAGAAAATACGAAGACGAGAGTTGACACGGAATTCAGTTGACAGCACAGCTGCTTTCCGATGAATACTCCGGAAGAAAGATTACAAAGACAGCCAGGAAAGTCGGAAATTTCACTTCACATACCCTCAGGGCAGACGGAATCGGAACAGGGGAATCCGGTGTTCTGCATATGATAAGAAAAATCTGTCTCAAATGCAGGAACGGATGCAGAAGCGGTTTTCCCGTAATGAAGAAGGTTGTGGAGGAAAATGAAGAAGATGAATAAAAGCAGGAAAAAAGAGTGTCTGAAGCCATGTCCTTCATCATTCCCTGGTGCAGCGCATGAAAAAGCAATGAAGAAACCGGCAAAGAATACGCTGCCCTCCTTTGCGGCAAAGAAAGAAGGAGCCGGAAAAGCTTTATCTTCTGCATCTGCGGAATAAGCCTTTTCGCATTCGGCTTCATCGACTGTTCCCTGATAGTGATGCACGTGGAGAGGAATGCTCTCATCAGCGCAGCATCCCTGCCTCTTCTGTACGCCACGGCGATGATTTGAGATGCACTTTCCGCACTTTTCTTCGGGCTTCTCTATGACAGAAAGGGTGTAATTACCATTGTTCCCCCGACTCTCCTTTCCGCAGCATTCCCGTTTTCCGTATTTCTCACTGACTCCGCACTGCCGCTCATATGCGGCGTCATGCTGCGGGGAATCCATACTCAAGGCCCAGGCTGCAGTGATGGTTCCGCCGTCCTTAAAAGCCGCCGGATACGGAATCTTCGGGTGTCCGTTCGGCTTCTTCCGGTTCCCCGGAAGCCGGATTCCCGGTTCCGTCTATGATGTATCTCCCGCCCTGACGGCATTCCTTTCTGCCGCTTTCATTCTGCTTTCCGTTCCCGTCCGTCTTATGTCGACGAAAAATAAGAATTAAAAAAGCACCGCTCCATCTGTTTTCCGAGCGGTGCCCTGGTGAGTATTACTTCTTTTGTATCAGTTTTCCCTGTCTACACTTCAAGTAACAACCATATCGGGAAAAGGTTACAGACATTTCTCAAAATCATATCTCCTTCCCTCCGGCAGAGCTCCCGTGTTTCTCCTGTCTTCCCCGAAACTTCCGGCGGGGAGGGCAAAGTCTCCCTGGACAACGGCTTGATTCCGTCCGCCCGTTTCACTGCATGGATCGCCGTTCTTTCCGGCTAAACAGATTTTCACGCTGCGGTGAAAGAGAACGCGATTTGTATCTGTCTCCAATTGCAGCAGAGCCATATGGTGTATCCGGATTTGCTCCTCCCGTTTGAGAAATCAGGAAACTGCAGAATGAATCGTTTTCCTCACTCCGCCCTTTTCAAGCATGCCTCTGAGGTCCTTTATGACAGAATCATAAAGGGGTGTGGAAGTAACGTCAAAGCCGAATATCTTCGTATTCGAGAGAAGCTTTTCCGCCCCCTCAAGACTGCACTCCCTGTTTCCTGCTTCAATTGTAGATACAAGAGCCCGGACTTCATCCCTCATCGGATCCGGAGACACCTCAAAAGGCGTGAATGAATCGTCAAGTGCCATCGAATAGCGGATGAAGAGTGCATAGACAAGGGGAATGATTTTCAGCTTCGAAATGTCCATGCCTCTTTCGATATATGCCTTAACGGTCTCGCCGAAACGTATGGAAGCTTCTGGAAAGTATCTGTTGCAATACGCTGGGGAGTGTCGGGCATGAAGGGATTCGGGAGCCGGATACCGATGACTTCGTCGATGAATGCTCGCGGTTCGATTATTCCGGGATCCGTCACAACAGGAAGTCCCTCTGTGTAACCCAGTTCCCTTACCATCTTCACAAGGTCCTCATCCTTCATCTCGTCACAGATCAGCCGGTACCCGAGCAGGCATCCCGAAAGTGCAAGGGCGGTATGCAGCGGATTGAGGCATGTCGTTACCTTCATTCTCTCTGTCCTGTTGACCGTATCCCCTGTCGTCATGTATACACCGCTTTCTTCAAGGGCCGGGCGTCCTGCAGGGAAGTTGTCCTCCATCACGAGGTACTGTGCCTCCTCTGCATTGACGTAAGGCGCAATGTATGTATGCTTTGCTGTCACAATTGCATCCATATCCTCCCAGCCTTCTGCCTTAAGGGTCTTCAGTACGGAGGCATCAGGACGCGGAGTAATCTTGTCAATCATCGACCGGGGGAAGGCAACACGGCTTTCGTCGCTTACATAGTCAAGGAATCCCTTATCCAGAAAGCCCTTCTTCACATATCCGGAACTTATCAGAAGCATTGCATTCCTGAGCTTCTCACCGTTATGCGAACAGTTATCCATGCTCACGAACGCAACCGGATATGCACCGGCGGCATATCTCAGGGAAAGAAGGTAAACGATACGTGAAAGAAGCATTTTGCGTCTTCGGGGCTTTTGCTGAAGTCATCCGGACAGCCCGGCATCACATAGCCGTTGTCTGATCGAAGAAAGTCTGGGGATTTATTGTGTCGACGACCTTCTGGTCGTATGCAAGGACCGTTGATCCGTCCGGTCTCATCTTTGCATTGTCCGTTCCCGTCCAGTCAAAGACGGGCATGAAGTTGTAACAGACCATCGTAATGCCCTCCTCTCCGAGAGCTTCGAGACTCTTTATGCAGTTCTCGATATGCCTGTCCCTCTCCTTCGAGCCGATCTTGATTATATCGGAAACGTTGACGCTCTCTATTCCCTCTATCGTAAGGCCGCTCTTCTCAACTTCCTCTTTTATCGCCTTCACCCTTTTCCTGGGCCAGACTTCTCCTGCAGGAATGTCATAGAGTGTCGTTATAACACCCTTCACTCCCGGAATCTGCCTTATCTGTTCCAGCGTGACGGAATCAAATCCGGGACCGTACCAGCGTAATGTCATATTGATGGTAATGTTCTTCTTTTATGTAACACACTAATGTATTAGTACGTCAGGGAGAAAAACCAACCCGTGCTTCTCACTTGCAGAAGGGAAATATCACTCGCCTTCGTATTTTATGACTGATTGGACAGGATAACCGGAAAGGACGCTGCGTCCGCAAAGGTCTGTCAGTTCCATGAGGAAGATTATGCCGGCAACCTCTCCGCCGAGTCTCTCCACGAGACGGCATGCAGCCTTCATTGTTCCGCCCGTTGCGATGATGTCATCAACAAGAACGACCCTGTCTCCGGGATGAATTGCCGTACGGTCTATTTCTATCGTTGCCGAGCCGTATTCAAGGTCATATGACTCTTCGATTGTGGGACAGGGAAGCTTGCCCTTCTTCCTTACAGGGACAAAGGACTTGTTGAGGTTGTATGCAATGGGCATACCGAGGATGAAACCCCGGGACTCGATTCCGGCAACCATATTGAAGTCCGTATCCTTCACAAGATCCTGAAGTGAATCAATCACCGCTTTCAGCCCTTCAGGGTCATTGAGGGCCTTCGTCATATCCCGGAATATGATTCCCTTCTTCGGAAAATCCGGAATGCTTCTCATGTATTCTTCAATATTCTTCATAACAATCCTCCCGGTCCGAAAAAGCGGACGGATAAAATATAACAGGAGAGAAAAGATTTTACTACCCTTGAAAAACCTTTCCCTGCCTCTGCTTCTCAGCCTATAAGGAAATCCTGCACTTTCTCAGCCCTTTTCCCTCCCCGGTTTTTCCCGGCAACCCGCTCATCAGGCCCTGATGCGGGAGAGAAAAGGCATACTGCGGAAAGAGGCTTCAGGAATGAGGGCACTCTATCTCCCTCATCATTTCCCTGTATCCGGAGGGAGTGAAGTGCATGATTTTCCTGAAAACGACGGAGAAATGCTGCGAGTTGACGAAACCGACGGCTGAAGCCACTTCCTTGACCGGAGAATCAGTCTTCACAAGAAGCTTGCACGCCTCCTTTACCCTGTAATCGAGGATGTACTCCTTGGGTGATATATCAAACCGGTCAATGAAAAGCCTGTAAAGCATGCTCCTCGATATGTTCACCTCTTCAGCAACATCCTCGACAGATATGTTTCTGCTGTAATTATTCTTTATGAACTCACACGCCTCGATGACCTTTTCACTGTTTCCCGGAAGCGCAGCAGACGGCCTTTCTTCAATGAGAACGGAGAAAAGAAGATAGAGATAGGCCGACATCTTCACTATGTCGTGATTGTCGTTGCCGCGTGCCTCATAAATGAGGGAAAGACACTCGTATACCTTCTCGGGCACCCTGTGATGGAGTACAGGGTTATCCTTTGAAAATCCGGTAGCCGAAACCAGAAGCTTTGCATCACTTCCATTGAAGCCGACCCAGCAGTATTCCCACGGATCCTCCCTGTCTGAACGGTAATCGATTTCCACGCCGGGAATTATGATGAAACTCTCACCTGCCTTTACGGGAAACGCTCTCCCTTCTTCATAGAGAACCCCCTTTCCCTTGATAACATAATGAATGAGATAGAACGGCCTCACTTCCTTTCCGCGGTGATAATTCTTCGCACATTTCTGAAAGCCTGTCCGGTAGACGGTAAGTGAAGACATGGAGAGAACTGCATTCTTGAATGAATGCTTGTAGTCCAGCCTGAATGATCTTCTCTCGTCATTTTCCATCTTTCTTTCTGTTCCTCATGAAAACGGAAGCAAGGGGAAGAAGAATCCCCATGAGGGAAAACGGCAGCACAAAGGAATTGAGAAACGCCAGGACGATGTCATCATCCGTCTTCTTCCTCAGCAGGGCGTAAGCGTAACAGGAAGCAAGAAAAACAAGAACTGTCAGCGATACGTAACAGCCGAGGCTGTGATACTTCGAGAAATAGACCATAAGCGCAAGTATCAGTGACGGAAAGAATGCAACTGCAAGTGACTTCAGAAAACTGTCAAGCGATGTACTGACCCACACTTCGTCAGGCAGAAACGGAATGAAAGCGACAGCACAGAAAACACTTGCAATGACATACAGAATGAAATAAAAAACGGAGACCGAAAAAACAGACCTCTCGTGCATATCCTACACAAGGCCCCTGCTTCTCGCCATCTGGAAGGCACAGAGCGTCTTCACATCGACCATCTCTCCCTTCCTTATCGCTTCCTCCAGCCTTTCCACAGTCCACCATCCGACATTGATGAACTCGTCTTCATCCAGTTCCTGTTCTCCCGCCGCAAGGTCCGTGGCGTAGAAGAGCCTGAGCTTTTCGTCAATTATTCCGGGGGACGGGAATATGTAGCCCAGATATATGAGGGTCGAAGCAGTCATGCCCGTTTCCTCCCTCAGTTCCCTGAGTGCCCCGTGCTCGATCGTTTCTCCGGGAATCTTATCGAGCTTTCCTGCAGGAATTTCATCAAGGAACTCGCCGACAGCATATCTGTACTGCCTCACCATCGCAATCCTTTTCTCTCCGTCCACGGCAAGAACGGCAACTCCGCCGGGATGACAGACATGGCACTTTTCCCTTATTTCGCCATTGGGAAGCAATACCCTGTCCCGCGTAAAGCGGAAAGGCGGGAAATCGCCGAAAACAACCGATGATATCTTCTTTTCTACAAGATCCAGTTCTTTCATGAAATACCTTCAAACAATATCTTTCTGCCATGCAGAAAACCTGCATGACAGAAACAAGACTTCTTACTGGACAGAAATCCAGTAGTCGAGTACATCCTGATAATTTTCGTAATAGTAGTCGAGATCAAGAGTAAATTTCGGAATTGAATCATAGTCGGGATTTTCCTTGATTACGGGAGCATCCGGGAAGACAGGGAATGAACCTGCCGTAAGGAACGGCTGAAGACCCTTTCCGGTGTGATCGGTCTCTCCGCAGAGATATCTGATGAAGAGCTTTGCAGCATTCGGATGCTGAGCCTTATCAGCAATCTGGCAGATCATGAAGGAAACTGCCGTAGTCGGAGTCTGGAATTTTCCGGGATTGACGCCAAGACGGAAGCCCTGATTGTACTTCTCCCTGAGCTTTGATGAAACACCGTATCCGATCGGAGGATCAGTCATTCCTGCTGCTCCGCCCACATCCTTGACGATGTTGGAGTTGGAAGTCTCCATGATCGGGTTGTTCTTTGCAACTCTCTTTATCCATGCATAGCCGGCATTGGGTTCATCCGAAGCCAGTACAATCTTCTCACCGAAGACTCTCTCATATTCCTTTTCCATCAGGTCGGCGTTCTGTACCATACATGTGCAGAGAACCGGGAAGTCGGGCTCACCGGACGGATCGAGGAAGATGAACTTGCCCTTCCACTCCGGCTTGACGAGATCCCACCATGATGAGATCGGAAGATCTTCATAG